>CAMCTC010000001.1 GCA_945878355.1 Bordetella parapertussis
GCCTTGTTGCGCGAGCCACTTCTTCATCTGCTTCGAGTCCATGGGCTCAATACTAAACACTTGTGTTGTGTCGGTCAATGCGCACCGGCCCGGCAGCCAAGTCGCGCAGGCCCCAGAACTTCGTCCACAGCCAGTGCTAGCGATTGGCGGCTAGGTCAGTGCGCCGACCTACGAATCACACTGCTGGACCGCAGGCTCGACCGCGGGGTGGTGCTGGGCCTGGTCGACACCTGCGATGCCTATGTCTCGCTGCACCGCGCCGAGGGCTTCGGCCGGACGCTGGCCGAGGCCATGCTGCTGGGCAAGCCGGTGGTGGGCACCGATTTCTCGGGCAACACCGACTTCTTGACAAAGGACACCGGCTACCCGGTGAAGTCGACGCGCCGCGCGGTGCCCCCAGGCGAGTCCTCCTTCATCGAGCCCGCCGACCAAGCCTGGTGGGCCGACCCCAACATCCCCGACGCCGCCCGCCAACTGCGCGCAGCCCGCACCGCAGCCGGCAGCCCCTGGGCCTTGCAGCTGCCGCAGCAAGTGGCCGAACAGTTTTCACCCGAAGCCATCGGCGCGCGCATGCGCACGCTGCTGCGGCAGCGGTTTGAGGCGCTGGCCGCGAAGCCCGGCAGGATCCCCGGCGGGACCGGGTCTTAAATTTGAAGGCCTTCGGGCGGCTGGCGTTGGGGCGTCAACGCGGCGGCGCTTGGCTGCCTGGGTCGACCGGCTTGGCCGGCGGGTTTTCAGTGGCCGTCTAAAACGGCTTGCAAGGTGGGCGCATCGAGGATGCGGTCAGCCCAGATGTCGAGTTGGTCCAGCGTGGCGGTCTTGAGGCGCGCGGAGGTTTGCTCGTCGATCGGGCCGAAGCGCTTGGATAGCAGTCGAGCCAGCACGGCGACTTCGCCTTCGACGCGGCCTTCAACGCGACCCTCAACCCGGCCCTCCACTCGGCCTTCAACGCGCCCTTCAACCCGGCCCTTGACGAGGCCCTGTTTCTCCCATTGTTCAGTCCACTTTTCGACGGATTCAGCCAACATGGTTTCGTTCTCCAACAAGGTGCTGAGGTCGGGCAGTTCGATGCCCACAGGGTGCCTTGGGCTGAACACTCGGTAAAGCCACACGATGAACGCCCGGCGCAGCGAGCTTTGCTCGGGCTCGCAGAGCCAGTCTAGCAGCGCCGACCAAGTGGTTTGCCAGTTGCCGCTGTCGCGGCTTTTTTCGAGCCTGAACAGTGCTGCGGTCAGGTTCTTCAGCGCCAGCGGCGTGCTCTCGTCGATCGCGCCTTCGTCTAGCAGCAGATAGCGCAGTTGCGGCGTGTAGTCGCGCAGCTTGCCGGGCGGCGGCTCGATCAGCTGGGCGATGTCGGTGGCGGCGGTCCAGCGCGGCTGGCCGTTGTACAGCACGATGGGCAACACCGGCGGCAGTTTCTGGCCGGCAGGCTGCTGGCCTTGGCGAAGGATGTCTTGGTATAGCAGCCCGAGGTAAGTCATGACGCGCAGCGCCATGTAGGCGTCGACGCTGGACTGGAACTCGAGCAGGATGTAGAGGTAGAGCCAGCGGTCTTTGAACTGCACGCGCCAGATGACATCGTCCTCGCGGCTGCGCAGGTCGTCGGAGACGTAGCTGCCGTTGACTTTCTCGAGCGTGCTGAAGTCGATCTCGGCCAGCCACGGCTCTTGGACAAAACCCACCAGCAGGTCGCGCACCATCTCTTGGTGCGAGAACAAGAGCTTGTAGCTGTTGTCGTGGTCGGGCATGTGGTTCCTCGGCACGCCGACGGTATCGCGCGACGCGGTGCCGGGCATGGATTGCGGCGCGACGCGATTGGGCAGGCTGTCAGGTGCTTCACGCAAACGATGTTTCAATCTTGAATGGGAGCGCTACAAACTTCCGGCGGAACCGATGAGTTTTGAATGATTCTTCTCGATGCCATCACTGTTTCTGAGCTCTTGAAGGCAAGCTGTGATGAGCGGGCATCGAGGCCTTGATGCGGTATCATCAGAGAATCAGCGCATCAATCGTTGCGCAATGCAGATCGTTGCCAATGCGCACCACAATCGACATCGATGACGACTTGCTTCTGGCCGCCAAGGAAATCGCCCGCCGCGAGCGCAGCAGCGCCGGAGAAGTCGTCTCCCGTCTGTTGCGACAGTCGCTGACGGGTACAGGTGCCAATACAGCCGCCGTCGCCATCGGTGTGGCCAGGCTTGCGGTTGCGGGCTTCTTGCCCTTCCCGGCGCGGCCTGGCTCGGTGGTGACCAATGACTTGGTCAATCGGCTGCGCGACGAAGAGGGCGTTTGAGCATGCGGGCCTTGCTCGACGTCAACGTATTGATTGCGTTGCTTGACGCCTCGCACCTGCACCACCGGACCGCGACTGACTGGTTGGCAGCCCATGCCCACTTCGGTTGGGCCTCGTGCCCGATCACCCAGAACGGTTGCCTGCGCATACTCGCGCTGCCTTCCTACCCCAACCCACAACCGACCGCCCACGTGGCACAACGTCTTGGCCTGGCCGCAGCTGACGCCAGCCATGAATTCTGGCCAGATGCCTTCAGCCTGCTTGATGCAGGGCGTCTGCACTGGGACCGGGTACTCACCTCGCGCCAGATAACCGACACCTATCTGCTGGCGCTGGCTGTAGATCACGGTGGCCGCCTGGTCACGTTCGACAAGGGCATCTCCCTGGAGGCTGTGCCAGGCGTGGCCAAGAACAACCTGGTCGCTCTGACATGACGTGGAGCGTGCAGTCAACGGGCTTGCGACGCCACCGCCACTGGGAGGCCATTCGGCTGGTATGCCGGCGACACTGTGCAGTCCTGCACGCTGCTGATCGGCGGCTGGCGATAGATTGAGCAGCCTTAGTTGAGCAGCAGGTAGCGCAACCGCTGCGCGTAGCCGCAGCTCGCCGGGCGGCGGCTCGATCAGCTGGGCGATGTCGGTGGCGGCGGTCCAGCGTGGCTGGCCGTTGCACAGCACGATGGGCAGCACCGGCGGCAGTTTCTGGCCGGCGGGCTGCTGGCCTTGGCGAAGGATGTCTTGGTAGAGCAGGCTGAGGTAAGTCATGACGCGTAGCGCCATGTAGGCGTCGACGCTGGACTGGAACTCGAGCAGGATGTAGAGGTAGAGCCAGCGGTCTTTGAACCGCACGCGCCAGATGACATCGTCCTCGCGGCTGCGCAGGTCGTCGGAGACATAGCTGCCGTTGACTCTCTCGAGCGTGCTGAAGTCGAGGCTGGCGTTGGGGCGTCAACGCGGCGGCGCGGGGCTGCCTGGGGTGGACCGGTTTGGCCGGCGGACTTTCAGTGGCCGTCGAAGACGGCTTGCAAGGTTGGCGCATCGAGGATGCGGTCGGCCCAGGTGTCGAGTTGGTCCAGAGTGGCGACCTTGAGGCGCGCGGTGGTTTGCTCGTCGAGTGGGCCGAAGCGCTTGGATAGCAGTCGAGCCAGAACGGCGACTTCGCCCTCGACGCGGCCTTCAACTTGCCCTTGCTTCTTCCACTGTTCAGTCCATTTTTCGACGGATTCAGCCACCAACATGGTTTCGTTCTCCAACACGGTTCGATGGCGCCAGCGCCTACCACGTTGAGATCGTCGACTATCACTGAACGGGAGTTACACCATGGATGCACCCATCAACGGCATGCGCTCGATTAACCCGGGCTAGGTGCTACGCGAAGAGTTTCTATCGCCGATGGGGCGGCTGTCGGCGTATGCGTTGTCTGTGGCGCTGCTTGGAGCAGGTGGTGGCCTATCAGGCGTCGGGTTTGAATGAGCTTGCCCTTGGATTCCGTATCCCATAGCCGCTGTCATGCGCTTGCTTGCCGGGGTTGATCGCCTCGCCAGTTTTTTTCGAACCGCATCGAGCTGGCATAGTCCAGCGTCGAGCGTAGTCGGGTGCGGTTGTACCAGAGCATCCAGGCGATGACCTCATCCAGCCTGGTCCAACGTGGCGTGAGCCTGAACGGGCGAGGCGTTTCAACGAGGACGTCGAAGCCGCAACTGACCCGGCTGTCTCCTCAACCCGTCGAAGCCGGGGCCGAGCTGGGGTGTCAGTTAGGTGGGTTTCTAGTCAGGTTCCGCAATCAGATCAACGACTTGGCGGCGGCTTGCAGATCCCGGGTCACGCATCCAGATAGTAGACTATAGTGCGAAAGTTGATTGAAATATACAAAAGGCATAACAATGATAATTAGCGGCTCATCGCCTCCGACGCTTGCCCTGTCGCTCGACTCTGGCGTTGTTGGCGACGGGATAACGTCTAACGCGAAACTGAACGTCAGCGCGGAACCCTTAGCCGTTGTTGAGTACAGCATCAATGGCGGGAGTACGTGGGCGATTTTGTTTGTTGCCACGGAAGGCGACAATACGGTTTGGGTGCGGCAGACTGATGCCCTGGGCAATGTGTCGGGGGTCAGCGATGCCTTGAGCTTCAAACTCGACACCAAGATCGGTGTACCGACGCTTGCGCTGACGAATGACTCCGGGACAAGTTCGACAGACAACTTGACCAGCGACGGTGATCTTTTTTTGGATGGGGTCGAGGCGGATGCCACCGTGACCTACAGCACCAACGGTGGTGGGAGTTGGGGCGCGGCTTTTGCCATGAAAGAGGGCATCAATGCGGTGCTGGTACGTCAAGTTGATATTGCCGGAAACGTTTCATCTTTCTCAACTTACAGTTTCACACTTGACACAATGGTTGCACCACCAACGCTCGCGCTGAAGTCCGATACCGGTTTCAGCAGCACTGACAACATCACCAACGACAAGACGCTCGTTCTGGTGGCTGAGCCCGGGGCGGCTGTCGAGTACAGCGATGATGCCTTCAATTGGCATGCGGGGTTTGCACTGGAAGAAGGACTCAACCTTGTTTGTTTGCGCCAGGCAGACGCGGCTGGGAACCTCTCCTTGCCCAGTGTTCTCTATCGGTTCACGTTGGACACCACCGTCGCTGAGTTGGTGTTGTCTCTGACAACCGATACCGGTTTCGATGGCGACAATGTCACCAGTCAGGGTGTATTGAACCTTGGTGGCTATGAGACAGGCGCTAAGGTCGAGTACAGCAGGGACGGTCGCGTTTGGACTTCCGCCTTTATCCCGACTGAAGGCTACAACGTCGTGGCAGCACGCCAGACCGACATTGCCGGCAACGTCTCGGCGATCAGTTCACCCTTTATCTTCGTTCTCGATACGGTTGCCGCCGCGCCGGCGTTGACGCTCGCCAAAGACTCAGGGGCTAGCTCAAGAGACTGGATTAGCAACGACGGCACTGTCAGTGTTGGCGGTGTCGAGGCCACATCGAGTTGGCAGTACAGCGTGAATGGTGGGATCAGCTGGGACGACGGCAATGGCAAGAGTTTCGTCTTGGATGAGGGCCTGTACCCTGCCAGTGCCATACAGGTGCGACTGACCGACGGTGCGGGCAATACCGACATCGGGAGATTGGATGCTGTCAAGATTGATTTTAATGCGCTTGCACCGTCGATTTCGCTCCTGCTCGACACCGGCGTGGTGGGGGATGATCTCAGCAGCAGTGGCAGCTTGGCTCTAACTGGGCAAGAGGCCGGTGCGACCGCCCAATACAGCCTGGATGGCGGCAAGGTTTGGGCCGCCAGCTTCAAAGCGGTTGAGGGCGGCAACACCGTCTGGGCGCGGCAAACGGATCTTGCGGGCAACGTCTCGGCTGCCAGCGATGCCTATGGATTCACGCTCGACACCAAGGCGGCTGTGCCGACGCTGGCGCTGGCCAACGACACCGGGACAAGTGCTAGCGACAGGGTGACCAACGATCGCGAGTTGATGGTCGGCGACGTTGAAGACGGTGCCGTGGTGGCTTACAGCACCAATGGCGGCGGCAGTTGGACCGACAGCTTTGCGCTTCGTGAGGGCGTCAATGTGCTGCAGGTACGCCAGACCGATCTGGCCGGCAATGTCTCGTTGGCTGCGAGCTACAGCTTCACGCTAGACACCAATGCCGCAGCACCGACGTTTGGCCTGCTGAACGACACCGGCATGGGCAAGACGGACAACCTCACGAATGACGGTCGCTTGGTCGTGGGGGCCGAGCAGGGTGCTTTCGTCGAGTACAGCGACGATGCGTTCAACTGGCGGCCAACTTGGACCTTGTCTGAAGGCAACAACACGGTCGTCGTGCGCCAGACCGACCTGTCAGGCAATGTCTCACCGCCGAGTGCGGGCTACCAGTTCACTCTTGACACCAGCGTAGAAGCGTTGACCTTGAGTTTGAAATACGACACAGGGATCGACGGCGACGGGATCACCGCGAATCCGAAACTGGGCTTCGAGGGTTTGGAGACCGGCGCAACGGTTCAGTACAGCATCGACAACGGCAGCAACTGGACCAGCGGTTTTGCGGCGAAGGCGGGCTTGAACGCCGTGCAGGCGCGGCAGACCGACATGGCAGGCAATGTCTCAGCGCTCAGCGGACCTTTCAGCTTCACTTTCGAGCCCGGGTCTGGGACCGGGTCAGCCGACTTGCTCGCCTACTCCTGGAAGACGCACAGCTTGCTGGATTTGGTGAGCGTGAGCAGCAGCAGTACACAAGATGTGGTGACGGACAGCCATGGCGCTGCTGGCCTCACCGGGATCTCGGGCGCGACGCTGTCCTTGACTGCCAGCCGCGCTGTTCCAGCCGAATCAGTCATCACCGACGCGGCGGTGAACCTGCAGGATGCCATCGCCATCCTGAAGATGATCGTTGGCCTGGACGTGAACGGCGCTGGCAAGCTCCTGTCACCGTATCAGGCTTATGCGGCCGATTTCGACGGCAATGGCAAGGTCGAATTGAGCGACGCGATCAACGTGCTCAAGCATGTGGTCGGTCTAACGTCCCCGGATCCGCAGTGGTTGTTCTTCAATGAGAACGTGGTGCCGCTCGATGTGACGCGCGGTGCCAATCTGAATCCTGGCAGCCCGCCGGCGATCAGCGCCGACTCGTCGGTCTTGGGTCAGCTCCACGTTGGTCTCGTCGGCGTGTTGCGCGGCGATGTCGACGGCAGCTTTGCGGGCGCGGCCGGGTCATTGAACCTGGATGTGCTGCAGCCCAACTACCTCCACGACCTCGCGCTTCAGCCGGGGCTGAACCTGTCGCAGTTCGGGGTGTATGGATCTTGATGTTCGGCGCGGGGCCAGCGCTCGCGCTCCGCGTCATCCAGCCTGAAGTCAGCCGCCGCCGCGCACCTTGCTGTTGTCAGCGGCCAGCGTCGAGCGGTTGCTCTTGCCGTCGGCGATGCTGCGGGGTGTTGCGCCGCGCAGCATCGCTGTGATCGGCGGCGGGACCTTGCCCTCGAACAGGATGCGCCACTGGCCGGCGCGCTGGATCCAGTACTGCCTCACGCCGAAGGACTTCGCTGCCTCGGACTCGCCGTCTTGCTGCCCTGTGACGATCATCATCGGTGCGCTTTCGCCGTACCAGCCGATCAGGCTCAGACCCTGGCGTGGCGCTTGGCTGCGCATTGCGGGTTCTTTCCGCGTGGCGGTCGAGTCGTACCACAGGCTGGTCTGCCGATCATCGCCGCGGCGGCGCGCACCATCCCAGGCGTCGTAGGCCTGTCGGAAGGTGGCCGCATCCTGGCTCGGAGTGTCGGCAGACACCCATGACAGTTGCCTGGAGATCACCAGCGGCGTGTCGACGGTGGCCAATCGGTCGGCCAGGTAGAGCACGTCGCTGTTGGCCAGCGCCAGGCAGCCGTCGGTGGAGAACGGTGGTCGCGCCAGCGTGTCTTCGGGCACCCCGTGCACGAACAGCCCGTTGCCTTTGCGGCCCTGGCTGCGGTCCCAGGCGTTGGGGTAGCTGATGCCCAGCGCGGCGCTGCCCAGCCTCGGGTCGATCTGGTTGGCCGCCAGCGAACTGGTGATCCAGTACACGCCGAGTGGCGTGCGCAGGTCATCGGCAATTTTCTTGTCGACGCCGGCCTTGCCGAGCGAGACATAGAAGTCGCGCTCCAGTGTCAGACCTTTGGGGCCGTTGACAAACAGGTACAGGCGCGACCTCGACGCGTCGACCGCGATGGCGCGGCGCGTGCTGGCGGGCAGCGCGGCAAATTCTCGCGGCAGCGTGCCGGGTGCTGGTGGCCGCAGCAGCGCGTCAAACCGCCGTCGCGACTCTTCACGCAAGGTGTCCAGGTCTTCGTTGGCCGGCTCGACGCTTTGTAGCGGTGCGCCCTGGAAGCTGGGCCGGCCGGACCGGCTGGCCAACAAGTCAGCGTGCAGCAACTGGCCGAGCGAGAATCCCGGATAGTCGCGCAGCAGGTCCTGGCTCATCCGGAACGCCAGTTCACCCTGGCCATCGGCCGAGGCCTGGTAGGCGGCCATCAAGCGCGCTTCTGGGCTGTCGTCCAGCGCACGCGGTGCCGCAGGACGGCTGGCAGCTTCAACTGCAGGCTTGGGTGTTGGCGCTGACCAGTTGGCGTTGGCCATGGCCAGCCAAGGCGCGATGCTGGAGATCGGGGTCATCGCGGTGGTGCCGGCAACCACCGCACAGACCACCACCAAGCCGAGCCAGTGCCGCCCTCGCCACCGGCGGCGTCGCGTCGGTGTTGGGTAGAGCGCCGATCCGCCGGCTTCTCTTTGCAGCGGCACGCGCACTTCGGCCGGCCTCATCGGCCGGCCGACTCCCGCCGGATCAGCCACTTGCCGCCGACATTTTCCAGAGTCAAGGTCTTGGGCGTGGTGTTGCGCAGCGCTTCGGATTCATATTTCTGCGTCATGTGGACTTCTGCCAGGTTGCCCTTGAACTTGACCTTCAGGTCGGAGACCGTCACCTCGATGCGCTGCTTCGAGCCGATGCGGGCCTGGCGATCGGTTTTCCAATTGGCATGGCTTGGTGCCTTGCCTTTGAAGTCTGCCGCGTACGATGCGAAGTAGGCGTCGAGGTCGCGCTTGGACCAGGCCGCCGCCCAGGCGTTGACCGCATTCGTGATCTCGCGGGTGTCAGGTTCGGCCTTT
The DNA here is from genome assembly GCA_945878355.1 of Bordetella parapertussis. GTDB lineage: Bacteria > Pseudomonadota > Gammaproteobacteria > Burkholderiales > Burkholderiaceae_C > Pseudaquabacterium. Next base: position 8,961 of record CAMCTC010000001.1, read on the forward strand.
TCGACAATCATCGCCTTGGACGATGCGGCAGCAGGTGCTGCGGCTTGGGCCGCCAATGGCTTGGCTGGGGTCGCCGCTGCCGCGCCCGGTGCTGCGATCAGCAGTGCAGGCGACTTGCCGACCGATGCCGCCACGGTGACTGCCTTGGCCGGGGCTGACGGCGGCGCGACAGGCGCTTTCGCGACCGCCGCCGACGCTGGCGCGCTGACCAATGCCGTGCTTGGCTTGACGGGGGCTGCAGGCGGCGGTGCGACCACCGAAGGCTTGGCTGGCACCACCAACGCTGCTGATGCAACGGGTGCGACCACCGGTTTGGTGGGCGAGGTCGGCGCAACCGTGTTGTCGGCTGCCGTCTTGAGCTTGATCGGTTCGGTGGCGCTGGTGGCGTTGGTCAGCCCGTCGACCAAGGCCAGTTTCGGCTTGGCACTGGCGACCTGCTTGTCGTAACGCAGCGCCTTGCGGTAGGCTTCAGCGGCCATGTGCGAGTACAAGTCGCCCAGGTTTTCATGTGCCGTCGCGTAGCTGGGGTGGGTGCGGATCGCGCGCTCTAGCGCCTGCCTGGCTTCTTCAAAATCACCGCGCGCTGCCAGCAAGACAGCGACGTTGTTGTGCGGACCCGGCAACTCAGGGTGTTCGGCGGTGAGCTTGCGAAACACCACCAGCGCGTCGGCAGAACGGTTCAGGTTGGTCAGCACCACGCCTTTCTGGATCTGCATCTGGGTGTCGGCCGGCTTGCTGCCCAATTCGGTCTCGATCAGCGTCAGCGCCTGAGCCCAATTCTTTTCAGCATAGAGCTTGGTCAGCTGCGCACCGAGGGGTGGGGCAGCTACTGCGGCCCAGGCCCAAGTCGCCAGAAGGCAAGCCAGGAGTTTGAGTTTCGACGGGGCTTGTTTGGGCATGATGGCGGATGGCGGCTGATGGCGGCTGAGAAAAATTTAACTGGGACCCGGGTTGGACCTGGGCGCGCTGGGGAACATCGCCACCAGATGGCGGCTGCCGGGATACAGCGAAAATTGACAGAATTCTACATGCCGGTTCGCAGGCGCGCCCATGGCGATGGCTAGCTCGACGGTGGTCTGCGGAGGCAGCGCACTGCAATACTGGCAAATGGCTTGCGCTTTGAGACCACGCTGGCGTCGCTGCGCGATGGTTCGAACAGCGCCTGATGATCCGTATCGCTGCGTATACTGGTTTATATGTTTCCAGTCGTGTCTCCAGGTGGTATCGACCCGGGTCTCGCGCGCAGGCTTGAGTCCGCCGATGTCAGCGCGCCAGTGGGTGTACAACCCGTGACGCTGGACCCGCACGCACCGCGAGCGATGTCACTGCCGGTGGCGGCCATGCAAGCTCAAGGGGTGCGGGTCCAGGCCGAGCCCCTGGCGCCGCCTGATCCCACAGGCGCGCGACGGCAACTGGCCGAAGATCAGTTGGTGGCAGCTGCCGGCGCGAACGTCAACCGGGCGGCCATGGTGTCGCCGCAGTTGTTGCTGTTGCTGCAAAGCCTGCAGCAACTCGGCCTGGTCGAAGGCGATCCGGCGTCCGCGGCCATGGTGGCTTGGCCCGCCGCCGATCAGCCGGTCGCGGAAACGCCAGACCAGGCCTTGCAGACGCTGCGCGACGCACTGGGTCGGTCGCCGCTGTTTGCGGCCAATCCACGGACGCCAGCAGCGTTGGCTGCCGCACCTTGGCGCGCCGCTGGCCACGCTGCGCCTGAGGCGGCCTCGCAGCTGCTTGACACGCCAGACTCGCCGTCGACCAACCGCGCTGAATTGTTCGCGCCGCCAGCTGCAGCGTTTGCGGATCTGGCCTCGACGATGGCGTTGGATGGGTCAGGCGTTGAAAGTACCCAGCAGGCTTTGCAACTGCTGCTCCACGGCCAGCTGCAGTGGTCTGGTGAACTGACGCCGGGCGTCAAGGCCAGGCTGCGCCGAGAGGATGCCTGGCAGGAAGATCCGCTACGCCCGGGCCGTTTGCTGCAGGGCAGCGCGCTGCGGGTTGAACTCGACCTGCCGGCCACCGGGCCGCTGGTGGTGCTGGCGCAGCAGGTGGGTGACCAACTCAGCGTGCGGCTCATGCCAGGGCCGGGTCAGGCGCTGCGCTTCGAGGCCGAACTCGCCGACTTGCGCGCAGCCCTTGTGCCGCTGAGCGACACGCCGGTCGACCTGGCGCTGCACTCACCGGGTCTGGTTGAGCCTGCGGATGCTGATGAGGCAGGGTCATGAGGGCCGAGCGATGAACCCGTCGAACGCCAGTCAGGCGGTGGCGTTGCGCTACGAAGCCAATGCGATGGCGCCCCGCATCGTCGCCAAAGGTGAAGGTTTCACAGCCCAGGCGATCGTTGCCCGTGCCGAAGCCGCTGGGGTGCCGATCAATGAGGCGCCTGAACTGGTGCAGCTGCTGATGAAGCTCGACCTGAATCTGGTGATTCCGCCGCAACTCTATGCGGTGGTCGCGCAGGTTCTGGTGTGGGCTTACAGCGTCGACGCCCGGGCGGTCAGGGGCGATCGGCCTGGCGACGTCGCGCGCTGATGTCGGCGTTGCGCTGCGGTTTGATGGCCTGGTTGTCAAGCCGCTCGATGCGCTCGAGCCGTTGCGCCACCTCGAAGCGGTAGGTGGCGAGTTGCAGGCTGCTGACCACTTCGCGCGGCGGGTCGAGCAGTGCCGCGCCGACGCGCCAGTGACCGTCGCTCTTGCGGGCTTGCACGCTGCGAACGCGTAGATGAAAGTGTGGCGAATGGTAATTTCCGCCGCTGAGTTGGCAGGCCGGCAGGATCTCATCGACCTTGCAGGGCCGGCGGTCTGACTGCAGGTCAAAGGCCAGGCCGCCGATGCCGAGGTCCAGCAACTCCCCGCGCCAAGTGCCGACGCCACCGGGTGCGGGCGCGAGCAATGACATCGATGGTTTCTCGGGTGGTGCGATCCGGAACAGCTCTCGACGAGGCAGTTGCCAGGCCGCCGGCAGTGCTTCACAGCGCAGCGTGGCGTCCTCGCGGCCTGTGGTCTCGCGCAAGCCGATGAGCTCCAAGCGCAGCAGGTGGTGGCCTAGCGCGAACACCGCCAGCGCAGGGCTTGCACTGGCTGTGGGGTGCGCGTTCGGGGCCTGCAGCCACAGGTCGGCTGGCCCAAGCTCGATCAGGCGGCAGGGTTGCGTCAAGCCCGAGTGCTGTGTGCCGGGCATCAAGCTGCCCTCGATGGCCTGCTCGACCAGCGCTTGCAGCGTCTGTCGGGTGGCCTGTGGCGTGAGACGGAATGGCGCCAAGGCCCGTGTCTGGAGGAGGGCGGTGAGCTGTGAGCTGTCTAGCATGGCTTGAGCTTAGACGCTGCTCGTACCGCTTCCAAGACCGCACCTGAGGGGGCGACGGATCGCTGCGACTTCTTCCCGCTTCAGCCTGCGACCAAACTCACACCGACAGGCTGCTGATTTCTCGGTAGGCCTCGACCAGCTTGTTGCGCACCGCCACCATGCCCTGGAACGACAGGCTGGCTTGCTGCATCGAGATCATCACCTGCTCGATCGAGACGCTGCGGTCGCCGAGTTGGAATGCCTGGGCCTGGGCTTGGGCACTGTTTTGCGCCGCGTTGACCTCGCGCACCGCATCTCGCAGCATGGTCGAGAAATCAACGCCATCGGCGTTGACGCTGACGGCCGGGGTCTTCTCGCCGCGCGACGCGCTTTGCAGCGCTTCCATGCGGGCCAGGATCGAATCGACGCTTTGCAGATTCATGGGTTTGTGCTGAGATGTTCTGATTGCAGTGAGTCGGCGCAGACCGGCGTGCCATCAAGCTCGCGGTAAGCCTTGAGTTTATAGCGAAGTGCGCGCTCCGAGATGCCCAGGATCGCAATCGCTGCGCGGCGGTTGCCTTGGACCTGCTCGAGAACGCCCAGGATGTGTTCACGCTCGACATCGCGAACATTGCGCGGTTTTTGCGGTTCGGCCGCGGTCGGCAGCACCGGATGCACCACCACCACCGGCGCCGGTAGCGGCTCGGGTGCGGGTACCTCGATCGTTGCGCAGGCTTCGGGCAGTTCGAGGTGGCGTGCCTCGATCAGGCCGGAGTCGGTCAGCAGCAAGCCGCGCTGGATGGTGTTTTCGAGCTCGCGCACATTGCCCGGCCAGCGGTGGCGAAGCAGTGCGGCCTCGGCGGCCGGTGAGAGCTGCGCGTCGGCCATGCCGAAGCTGCGTCCATAGCGCTGAACGAAGCTGTGCGCCAGCGGCACGATGTCGCCTGGCCGGTCGCGCAGCGGCGGCAGCAGCACCGGGAACACCGCGAGGCGGTAGTAAAGGTCTTCGCGGAAGCGGCCACTTGCCACGTCGCGCGCGAGGTCGCGGTTGGTGGCGGCAATGATGCGGATGTCCACAGCGATCGAGCTCTGGCCGCCCAGCCGCTCCAGGCTGCGTTCTTGCAACACACGCAGCAGCTTGACCTGCGTCTCGGTCGGCAGCTCACCGATCTCATCGAGGAACAGCGTGCCGCCCTGGGCTTGCTCGAACTTGCCGGCTTGCTGCCGGCTGGCGCCGGTGAACGAGCCCTTTTCGTGGCCGAACAGCGTGGCCTCGAGCAATGAGTCGGGGATCGCCGCGCAGTTGATCGCGACGAAAGGCGCCCGTGCGCGCGCTGAAGCGAGGTGGATGTGACGCGCCATCACCTCCTTGCCGACGCCGGACTCGCCGGTCAGCAGCACGCTGGCGTCGACCCGCGCGGCACGCTCGGCTCGGGCGACCAAGGTGCGCATCAGCGGATCGCTGGCCAGCAGGCCGCTGGCCGCAGTCTCGCTTCGAACCTGCGGTGCGTGGCGCCGAACCACGTCGACCAACTGCTCGGCCCCGAAGGGCTTGAGCAGCAGATCGCGCGCGCCGGCCTTGAGCGCGGCAATGGCCAGCATCGCGTCGGCATGCGCTGTCATCAGCACCACCGGTGTGTGGCCGCTCTGCTCGCGCAAGCGCTGCAGCAGGGCCAGGCCGTCCATGCCTGGCAGCCGGATGTCCGAGACCACCAGGTCGGCACTGCGCAACTGCAATGCGGCCAGGCCGGCTTCGGCCGAGTCGACCGCAGTGACGTCCCATTTGGCACGTCTGAGGGTCGACTCGAGGGCGTCGCGCAAGTCATGGTCGTCTTCGACCAGCAGCAAGTGGGTGCTCATGACAGGACTCAAACTTGAGGTAGCGCCGGCAGCGCCAGTGTGAAACAGACGCCGCTGGGTTGGCAGGGCGTGAACGACAACTCACCGCGGTGGGCTTGCGCCGCGGCGCGCGCGATCGCCAGCCCCAGGCCAGTGCCGGTGGGTCGGCCGGTGGCGAAGGGCTCGAACAGCCGCGCTGCCATCTCTGGCGCAATGCCCGGGCCTTCGTCGCTGACCGAGATCGCCACCCTGTGGCCTTGGCTGATGCAGGCCACCGACACGCGGCTGTCGGCGGGCGCATGCTGCAGCGCGTTTTCCAGCAAGGCCAGCACGGCCGAGCCGATCTGCAAGCGGTCGACCGCGATCTCGCAATCTGGAGCCTGCCACTGCAGCACCAGCTCGATCGATCGTTTGGCAAACAGCGGCGCGACCACCTCAATCTGGCTGCGCACCAGCGGCTCTATCGCGCTGAGTTCGCGCTCGCGCGCATTGGTCTTGACGAAGCCGAGCATGCGGGTGATTAGCGCGTCGAGCTGGCTGAGTTGGGCGCTGAGGCGGCTCGCCATCTGCTGCCGGTCTGGTTCGTCGAGTTCAGGCTCGGCCAATTGGCTGGCGTAGAGCGTGGCGGTGCACAGCGGCGTCCTCAGTTGGTGGGCCAATTCAGCGGTCATCCGACCCATCGCTGCAAGCCGCTCCTGGCGCTCGGCGCGCTCGCGGTCTCGCAAAGACTCGGTGATGTCTTCGAGCCTAAGCAACTGGGTGCCACTGTCGGACTGGGTCAGCACCGACAGAGCCACCACCGACGCGTCGTGGCCACGGTCGGTGGCGAATTCGTTGCCTGCGCCGCGCCGGATCCACTGGGCTGGCAGCGACCAGATCGAGCCCTCGGCGAGGCCTGGCAGCAAGCGCGCAGCGGCTGGGTTGAAGGCGCTGATGCGCCCGGCTTCGATCGACACCAGGCCGAACGGTGCCGAGGCGAACATCGAGCCCAGCTGGGCTTCCGACCGAACCCGGCGTCGCATCTCGTCGTGCAATCGGGTGTGCGTCTGCGCCAGGTCTCGGCGCAGCAGCTCGACCGATCGCCGCAAGTCCTCGTCCTGCGTCGCGAGTTGGGCGGTCGAGGCTGCGAACTCGGCAAACGCAGCCTGCAAGGCGGCGGCCGAAGATGCCGAGACGCTTGACTGGGCAGAAGTAACAAATGTCACTGATCGGTAGGCAAAAGATTGATGTCGACTAGTTTAAGCTAAATTATTGTTTACTGTTAAAACTGTTATAAACGGAAGATGACCGGAAGCATGAAATGAGCGAAGCCGGCGCCGGTTTGGGCGCGCAGGACGATGGTGGCACCACCTTGAGCGTGGGCGGGCGTGCCGTGCGTGAGCCGAAAGACCCAGCCAGCCTGGGTGGCCGGATTGAGGTGCTGACTGGGCGGTTTGCTGAGCTGACGTTCCTGCAGAGGCTGATCCTGGGGGGGGCCGCGGCGATGGTGGTGGCCATCCTCGTCGTGGTGTCGATGGGCGGGCGCGTCAAGGACGACTACCGGGTGTTGTTTTCTGGTGTCGCCGAGCGCGACGGCGCGGCCATCATCGCGTCGCTGCAGCAGATGAACGTGCCCTACCGGTTCACCGAGGGTGGTGGCGCGATCATGGTGCCTGGCGCCATGGTTCACGAGGCGCGGCTCAAACTGGCTGGCCAGGGCCTGCCCAAGGCGGGCTCGGTGGGTTTCGAACTGCTGGAGAATCAGAAGCTGGGAACCAGCCAGTTCGTCGAGCAGATCAATTACCAGCGCGGCCTTGAGGGCGAACTGAGCAAGACGATCCAGTCGATCACCCAAGTCAAGATGGCGCGGGTCCATCTGGCGATTCCGAAGTCATCGGCCTTCAGCCGCGATGCACAGCGACCGACTGCGTCGGTGGTGCTGGCGCTGCATCCCGGGCGCTTCCTCGACGAGATGCAGGTCACGGCGATGACCAATCTGGTGAGTTCGTCGGTGCCGCAGATGAGCCCGCAGTCGGTCACGGTGATGGACGCCGAGGGCAACCTGCTTGCCCCCAACCCGAGCCGGATGGGCTCGCTGGGGCTTGACGCTGCCCAACTCAAGTACGTGGCCGAGGTCGAGAGTGCGATTGCCAAGCGCATCGCGTCCATCGTCGAGCCGGTGGCTGGGCGCGAAAACGTGCGGGCCCAGGTCTCGGTCGAGATGGATTTCACCCAGACCGACCGTACCGAGGAAAGCTTCAAGCCCAACTCTCCGCCTGAAAAGAGCGCGATTCGCAGCCAGCAAAGCCTGGAGGCGACGGGTCCGATCACCACCGCCGGTGGCATCCCCGGAGCGCTGAGCAACCAGCCGCCGCAGCCCGCGCAGTCGCCGATCGAGGCCAAGCCGCCGACCCAGCAGGGCGCTTCAGGTGCGAACCCCACGCCGCCGTCGACCCAGACCAGCAACGCCAACCGCAAGGAGTCGACCGTCAACTACGAGGTCGACCGCGCGATCCAGACCGTCAAGGGTGGACGAGGCCAGGTCAGGCGGGTCTCTGCTGCTGTGATCCTGAACTACAAGAAGGGTGCCGACAAGGCCGGCAAACCGACCTCGCTGCCTTTCGGTCCCGAGGAACTCAAGCAGATCAACCAGATGGTGCGCGACGCGATGGGTTTCAGCCAGCAGCGTGGCGATTCGGTCAGCGTGGCCAACATCCCGTTCAACGTCGAGCCGGTCGAGGAAGTGCCGGTGTGGCGCGAGGCTGGGGTGATCGAGATTTCCAAGGAGGCCATCAAGTTCGCGTTGCTGGCGGCCGTGGTGGGCATTGTTTTCTTCGCCGTGGTGCGGCCGCTGTTGTTCCCGCCGCCCGCTCCTCCTGAGGACGAGACGACTCGCCTGGACGAAGAGTTTGACGAGAAGATGAAGGCCGAGCTCTCGCAGATGACGCCGCAGGCGCGTGAGAAGCGCCGGCTCGAGATGGAGCTCGACAAGGAGCGCCGCCGCCTCGAGGAAGAAGAAAAGCGCATGCAGGAAGACGAGGTCCGCACGCGTGCCGAGGAAGAGAAGCGGCGTACCGAGGACGAGCGCAAGCGCCTGGACGAGGACAAGCAGCGCGAGTACGAGGAACTGATCGCCTACGCCAAGGATTACGTCACCAAGGATGCGCGCGTGGTCGCACAAGTCTTCAAGGACTGGCTGAGCCAGACCAACGACAAGCCCAAGTCATGATGCTGCTCGCTCCAAGCCACCGTCATGCCGGGACTGCCCGCGCCACCTGTTCAAACTTGAGGAGCCACCATGTCCGGTGAAGACGACGGCGCGCCGCAAGCCCCGAAAGTGCTGTCGCTCGCCGATGCGATGAAGGAGGGCGTCAAGGGCGCCCAGGGTTCAATCAACAGCATCGCTGACCTCGATGGACCGTCGAAGTCGGCGGTGGTGCTGCTGGCAGTCGGTGCTGAGGCTGCGGCCGACGTGCTGCGCCAGCTCACGCCGTTCGAGGTCCAGCGCTTGTCGGCCAAGATGGCGGTGGTGCGTGCGCTGTCACGCGATCTGGTGCTTGAGGTGCTGCGCGAGTTCAGGGACACGACCTCGAACAACGCGCAGGTCGCTTTCGACACGGACTCTTTCATGCAGAACATGCTCGGCAAGGCGCTGGGCATGGAGGCGGCGTCGGACTTGCTCGGCCGGCTCGATTCGGCGGTCGACATGTCGGGCATCGAGACCCTCAAGCGCATGGAATCCGACGTGCTCTACGAAATCATCAAGAACGAGCACCCGCAGATCATCGCCACGGTGTTCGTCTTCCTGGAGGCGCCGCAGGCCTCGGCGGTGTCCAAGCTGTTTTCCGAAGAAGAGCGAAACGAGATTCTGCTGCGCGTCGCGCTGCTGGAAAAAGTCCAGCCTGCTGCGCTCAAGGAACTCAACGAAGTGATGGGACGCACGCTCAGCCCCGACACCGACCAGCGCCGGGCCCAGGTCGGTGGTGTTGGTCCGACCGCCGACATCCTCAACCTGCTGTCCGGAGGCATCGACCAGCAAGTGCTGGCAAGGATCCGCACCTTCGATCCCGAGCTGGCCGACCGCATCGTCGAGCACATGTTCACCTTCGAAGATCTGGTCGAGCTTGAGGACCGCGCGCTGCAGACTTTGCTGCTCGAGGTGCCGCAGACCCAGCTGGTGGTCGCCCTCAAGGGGGCCAGCCCGCGCTTGCGCGACAAGCTGCTCAAGAACATGGCCAAACGCGCTGCCGAGTCGGTGCGCGAAGAACTCGAGACCAAGGGTCCTGTCAAGGTGCAGGAAGTCGAAGAGGAGCAGAAGGCGATTCTTGCCATCGGTCGCACCTTGCAGGATGAGGGCCGCATCAGCATGCAGCGTGGCAAGCAGGCCGACTCCTTCATGTGAACTTGAGCGACATTTTTTCGAATGGATTCCGCTGAACTTTTTTCGCCCATACGTTCCTGGGCGCCACCGTCTTTCGACCCGCCGCCGCCGCCCGCGCCGCCTCCGCCGGCTATCAGCCAGGCCGAGATCGACGCGACGCTAGCCGAGGCGCGCGAGCAAGGCCAGGAGCAAGGGCATGCCGAAGGGATGGCCCAAGGCTTGGTCGAAGGCCAGGCACGTGGACTTGCCGAAGGCCGCGCCGAGGGCCATAGGCTGGCGTTTGAGGCCGCACGCCAGGAGCTTGCCGACCTGACGTCGGCGTTGCAGGCCGTGCTCGACGAGGTCAGCGCTTTGCCTGCGGCGATGACCGAACCGGTGGTCGACCTGGCGCTGCTGGTCGCACAACGACTGAGCGGCAGCCATCAGTTCGAGCGCTCGGCCTTCATGGCCGCGGTGCAGGAGGCGCTGATGCACCTGCCGATGCCGGGTGAGAAGCTGCTGATGCGACTGGGCCCGGCCGACGAAGCGCTGTGGCAGGAGGCCTTGGGTCGCTTCGATCTGCCCTTCGGCCATGCTTTCGTGGTCGACCCTGATCTGCCGGCCGGGCGCATCTTTGTCGAAGTCGGCGGCACCCGGATGGACATCGGCCCGCAGGCTCGCTTGGCGCTGGTGCGCTCGGCGCTGGGTCTGCCGCTGTCGACATGAGCGCCACGGCCCAGGCTTTGGTTCGGCTCGGCGCTGCGCATCGGCGGCTGCGCATCGCGCCGACCTCGGTGCGATGCGGCCGCTTGGTGCGCGTCAACGGCCTGATCCTCGAGGTCGAGGGCTTGCCGCTTGAACTCGACCAGCGAGCGCTGATCCGCACCGGTGATGGCCGAACGATCGAGGCTTGCTGTGTCTCCTTCAACCACGGTGTGACCTATTTGATGGCGCTGGACGCCGACAACGCGGTCGGGCCGGGCGAATTGGTCTACCCTTCGGGTACGCCGGCCGACACCGGGGGTCGCTTCGAGTTGATGGAACGCCGGCGTGCGCTGCCGATCGGCCATTCGCTGCTTGGTCGCATCGTCGACGGCTTTGGCCGGCCGCTAGACGATTTGCCGGTCGAGTTGTCCGCCATGCCGGGCCTGGGCAGTGGGCGCCTCAATCCCTTGCGGCGGGCGCAGATTGTCCAGCCACTGGACGTCGGCGTTCGGGCGATCAACGGTCTTCTCACGGTCGGCCGAGGCCAGCGGGTGGGCATCTTTGCGGGCACCGGCGTCGGCAAGAGCGTGCTGCTGGGCATGCTGGCGAGGCGCTGCGAGGCCGACGTGGTGGTGGTCGGCCTGATCGGCGAACGAGGCCGCGAGGTGCGCGAGTTCTGTGAAGACATCCTCGGCGCCGAGACCATGAAACGCTCGGTGGTGGTGGTCGCCACCGCCGACTCGGCGCCGCTGGCGCGGGTTCGGGGCGCCTGGTTCGCCACCGATGTTGCAACCTGGTTTCGCGACCAGGGCCGCAACGTCGTGCTGATCATGGACTCGCTGACCCGCTATGCGATGGCGCAGCGCGAGATCACGCTGGGCTTGGGCGAGCCACCGGTTGCCCGAGGTTACCCGCCCAGCGTCTTTCAGCGCTTGCCCGAACTGGTCGAGCGGGTCGGCAACAGCGAGGATCCCGGTGCTTCGGTGACCGCTTTCTACACGGTCTTGCTCGAGAGCGACGACAGCAGCGACCCAGTGGCAGACACCGCACGCGGTGTGCTCGACGGCCATATTTTCTTGTCGCGCGAACTCGCCGAGGCCGGCCATTACCCTGCGATCGACATCGAGCGCTCGATTTCCCGGGTCATGCCCAAGGTCGCCGACGCCGATCAAATCGAGCGCGCGCGTCAAGTCAAACGCTTGTTCGGACGCTACATGCGCAGCCGCGATCTGGTCGCGATGGGCGCGTACAGCCCTGGCAGCGACCTCGAACTCGACACCGCGCTGCGGGTCTGGCCTGGCATCTCGGCCTACCTGCAACAAGGCCCGGCCGAGGCGGTCGACCTGTCGATGGCCTTGTCGCAGCTCAGCGTGCTGGGCAGCGAGATCGCGGGTCGAGGCTGAATCCGCGATGAAGTCTGATGCCTTGAAGGCCTTGGTGGCGCTGGCCCGGACCCAGGAGGACAGCGTCGCCGCGCAGCTGCGCGATGTCCAGTCCAAGTTGCAGCGGGCCGAACAGTTGCGGGTGCAACTCGACGATTTCGGCCTCGAATACCGCCATGCGGCGCTAGACAGTGAGCGCAGCGGCGGCCAGCTGGGCTTTGTCAGCGATGCCTTGGCCTTTGGACAACGCCTGCACCGCACAGCGGCCGAGCAAGTCGGCGCTATCGCGGATCACCGGGCTCGACGCGAGGAGGTGCAGCGCGCATTGGTGCTGGCCCAGCATCGGGTGCAAGCGATCCAAAAAGTGCTGGACAAGGCCTTGCGCGTGGAGCGGACCGCGTTGGAACGACGGCAACAGATCGAGGTCGAGGACATGATCAGCGCCCGCTTGAACCAGAAGGCTGGCATGGATCGTGCTGTCCAGAATGGACCAAAGCGGGCATAACGTGATCACCACCTCCAATCCTCACAGACCCAAGCCCTTGACATCGTTGATGGCGACCTTGACGTCCAAGCCAGGTGCCACGGCTGGATCGTCGACGCCTGACACCACTGCAGCAGGCCTTTTCGCCGAGGCCTTGAAGCTGCAGATGCGCGACACTGACGCCGCCGAGGCTGCCAGCGTGCCGCGGATGCCCGAGAAGAAACGGCAAATATTGCCGCCGATCGACGCTGCGCAGGCGGCAACGCTTGCCGCCTTGGTGCTGCCTGCTGCGCTACCAGTGGTGCCGTCTGCGGTCGCGCCGGTTGCGAAAGCGGGCAATGCCGATCAGCCCGCGATCGAATTGGCGGGAATTCAGCCGTCGCCGAGGGCTGCCGTGGTGACACCGGCTGAGGTCTTCGCGGCAGCCGCGCCGATCGCGCCAGGGTTCATCGAAACCGCTCAACCATCGCTGCCGGCCGACGCCGAACTGGCGACCCGTCCGGCAGCGACAGCCACCGAGACCCAAGTGGCCTCTCGACTGCCTGGACTTCATGTCGCTGGGGATGACCATGTTGCGCGTCCAGTGCCGGCCGGCCAGGCGCTGCCGGTTGATGCCCAAGCCGATCACAGACCTGCTTTGCTTCAGCTGGCAATGCCGGCGACTGCAACCCTGAGTGCTAGTCTCTGGACGCCGACCCCAGTCGCGGCAATGGTGTCGGCGGCAGCGGATGCGATACCCGCATTGCCGGCGCTGGTGGTAGCGCCTGCCATGGATTCGATGCCGGCTGCAAGCTCTGAGCTGGCACCGGTGGCTGTGGCGCCAGCTGTCACATCCCTGGCGACGGCAACAACGCAGACCGCGACCGCTGCGACGCCAGAAGCACCGACCTTGACGCCTCAGGTCGTCGCGACGACGCCGCAGCCGAGCTTGACACCGCAAGCTGTCGCGACGACGCCGCAGCCGAGCATGACGCCGCAAGCTGTCGCGACGGCGCCGCAGCCTAGCGTGAAACCGCAAGCTGTCGCGACGACGCCGCAGCCGAGCATGAAACCGCAATCTGTCGCGACGACGCCGCAGCCGAGCATGACACCGCAAGCTGTCGCGACGACGCCGCAGCCGAGCATGACACCGCAAGCTGTCGCGACGACGCCGCAGCCGAGCGTGACACCGCAAGCTGTCGCGGCGACGCCGCAGCCGAGCATGACACCGCAAGCTGTCGCGACGACGCCGCAGCCGAGCATGACGCCCCAAGCTGTCGCGGCGACACCGCAGGCTGTTGCAACGTCGCCGCAGACCGCTGCGGCGGCGCCGCCGTCGGCCTCGACGCTTGCTGCGTTGGCGAGCGCGACGCAGGCCGCGAAACCCGTTGACGCTGCAGGCGCTGGCGCCTCAAGGTCGGCTGTCCCATTGCAAGGCAGTGCATGGCTAGGCCAGCCCTTGACGCTCAGCCAGGTTGAACAGGTGGCCACCGCTGCGCCGACGGCCTCCGCAGCGGCGCGGCCTGCCGCCCGGCCGACCGCTACCGCTGAAGTCCTTCAGGTGAGGGCCGATCCGGCCGGTATCCGCGCTGTGGTGGCGCGGGCGGTGGAGGCCGTGCCGGCCGCCGAAAAGCTGTTGACCGCATTCAGCCAGCCTGAGACACCGGTCAATGCGCTGGACCGCGACCAGCCGATCGACACGACGCAGTTCCTCGCTTTGCAGCCCGGGGCGTCAAACTTTGCGGCAGCGCCAACCGAGCGGCCAGCGGTGATCGGTCGATCACCGGAGCTTGCGGCTGAACCGGCGCGCGTCAACGTTGATTCGGGTCGATTGCAGCTTCAGATGCAGAGCGCTGAATTGGGGCCCATGAGCCTGGACATGGCGCTCGACGCCGCCGGCCATGCCCACCTGATCGTGCACGCCGCGACCGAGTCCTTGGCGCTGTCGCTGGGCGAACGCACAGGCCAGCTGGTCGATGCGATGCGTGACATGGGTTTGACGGTCCAGGTGGATGTGCGCCAGGGCGGTTCCCAGGCTGGTTTTACCGGCGGTGGAGCGGCAGGCCAGCAAGCGTCGCCGGATGCCAACCGCGCCGGTGCTGCGCCGGCTGAGCCGCGCGCGCTGCCGATCAATCCCGCCACGCCTCGGCGTCCCGCCGCAACCGCGAGCGGTGCCTTGAGTTTTTACGCCTGACGGCAACCCACTCCAACACACAAGGTTTCCATGGCAGAACACGAAAAAGTCGAAGGCGCAGCGGAAGCGGCTGGTGGCCACGATGCGCCGGCCGCGGCTAAGAAGTCGAAATTGCCGATGATCATCGGCGCCGTGGCGTTCGTGGTCTTGGCTGGCGCAGGCTACTACTTCGGGGTCGCTCTGCCGGCCAAGAAGCACGCCGAGGAGGAGAGCGAGAAGTCGGTCGAAAAGCGTTTGATGAAGCAACTCGAGCGCAAGAAGGACAACAAGCCGCCGGTCTTCATCGCGATGGACGAGTTTCTTGTCAACCTGCCGGGCAAGGGCGGTGAGCATTACCTGTCGACCAAGCTGGTGCTGCGCACCGCCGACGGCGCGACGGAGAAGCGCATCACCGAGTTCCTGCCATTGGTTCGCGACCGGATCCTGGCGGTGCTGTCGGCGCGTACCGTCGCTGAACTGGCGACGGTCGAGGGAAAGGAAGGCATGGCCAAGGACATCGCGTTGGTCATCAACGCGATCATTGAGCCGCAGCTCACGGCAATCTTCATTCTGCAGCAAGAGCCCTCGACCGCTGACTTGCGCAACCTCGAGCGCCTGGGCGCGATCCCGCGTGAGACCGCTGGTGGCGGGTCCTACAGCGCGGTGGCCAAGGAGGCAGCAGCGCAGTTCTGGAAGGTGACCGAAATGGACCTGCCGGTTCAAGCTGTGCTGTTCAACGCCCTCGTGATGCAGTGACGCAAGGCACGGCAGCGCCATGACCGAATCTAGTTCAAAGCCCGCGACGGCAGCCGGGGAGTCGGCAGCGTTCATCTTTGACAAGATGCACCGCGTGATCAAGCGGCGCATGCCAACGCTCGAGCTGATCCACGAGCGCTTTGCCCGCACCGCCCGGCTCGCGCTCTACAACATGGTTCGGCGCTCGGTTGAAGTCGACGTGATGATGCCCGAGCTCAAGCCTTATGCTGCTTTTGTAGGCGCTTTTCCCGAACGCACGAACATCAACCTGGTCAACATCCGGCCGCTGCGCGGGGTGGGCTGCTGGATCATCGATCCGCAAGTGGTCTACATCACGATCGACAACATGTTCGGCGGCGAAGGCAAGTTGCCGCCCAAGATCACGACCAAGGAATACACCGCGATCGAGCTGCGCATCATCCGACGCCTGATCGACAGCTTGCTGGCCGAGTACGAAAAGGCCTGGAAACCGGTGCACGAGATCAAATTCGATTTCCTGCGTCAGGAGACGAGTTTCCAGTTTGCCCGGATCACCGACAACGAGGAGATGGTGTTGCACTGCAGCTTCACCGTCACGATCAACGGCCGCAAAGGCAGCGTGGACCTGTGCATTCCGTTCTGGGTTCTGGAGCCAATCAAGTCGCTGCTGTTCAGCCAGATGCAAGCCTTCCAGCCCGACGAAGACACGTCCTGGGGTGACAACCTGCGCGCCGAGGTGCAGTCGGCGCAGGTCCAATTGGTCGCGGTGCTGGCCAAGAAAGAAGGCACGCTCGGCGAAGTGCTGTCGTTCAACGTTGGTGACTTGTTGCCGATAGAGCTGCAGGACCCGATCAGTGTGATGGTCGACGGCCTGCCGATGATCAAAGGCGCATACGGCGTCCGCAACGGCCGCTATGCGGTGAAGATTTCCGAGATCGAACATCCGATCGAGTTCAGCAACCGGCCGGTCGAGCGCGGGGTGATGAGTCCGAGTTTTCGCAAACGGATCGAGGCGGCCGCCACGTCCGACAACTTTCTAGATCGAGACTAGCCGTGAGCACAGAGTCCAATTCAAGCCCCAGCGCCGCCGAACCTCTGGGCGCAGACGCCAAGCGCGGCAAAATCCAGCCCTCGCCTTATTCGTTGCTCGACGAGTCACTCGGCGGCGGAGGCGCAGCCAACGACATCGAGCTGGTGATGGATGTGCCGGTGCAGATCACCGTCGAGCTCGGGCGTTCCAAGATGCAGATTCGGCAGCTTGTCGCGTTGACCTACGGTGCGGTGATCGAACTCGACGTCCACGCCGGCGATCCGCTCGATGTGGTGGTCAACGGCACCCTGGTCGCGCAAGGTGAGGTGGTGATCGTCAACGATCGCTACGCGATCCGTCTGACCGACATCGTCACGCCGGCTGAGCGACTGCGCAAGCTCAACCGGTGAGCGATATGGCGGGTTATGTCACCTCGCTGCTGCTGCTGGCCGCCGTGGTCGCAGGGGCAGCGGTGCTGGCCTGGCGTCGCCGCAACGCGGGTGTTGCGGGGCGAGGCGGCGCCAGCTTGCGCGCGATCGAGTTTGCGCCGCTAGGTCCGCGCGACCGTCTGGTGCTGGCTGAATGCGAGGGCCGGCGCTACTTGCTGGCCCAGGGACCGCAAGGCGTGACCCTGCTCGACCGCTTGTTCGAAAACGGCGCGCCGTTGCCGGCTCGCGACGGCGGTGTGACGCGATGAGCTGGTGTCATGGCTTGGGTCGGGTCGGCGGCTTGGTCGTTGGCCTGTTGATGGTGGGCCTGGCCAACGCACAAGACATTTCACTCGTCAACGCCGCGCCGTCCGGCGGTGGTGGCACCAGCTACAGCGTCCCGGTGCAGACGGTGCTGCTGTTGACGGCGATGAGTTTCCTGCCGTCGGCGCTGATGCTGATGACCAGTTTCACCCGGATCCTGATCGTCTTCTCGCTGCTGCGCCAGGCGCTGGGTCTGCAATCGATGCCACCCAACGCGGTGTTGGTCGCGTTGTCATTGTTTCTGACCTTCTTCGTGATGAACCCGGTGTTCGAGACCATGTACACCCAGGCTTGGCAGCCTTATGCCAGCAAGCAAATCAGTCTTGAAGCGGCACTCGACAAAGGGAGCAAGCCGCTCAAGGAGTTCATGTTGGCACACACCCGCGATACCGACTTGCAACTGTTCTCGCGACTGTCTCGCGTTCCGCTGACCGACCGCGAAGCCGTGCCATTGCGCGTGGTCGTGCCGGCGTTCGCGATCTCCGAGATCCGCACCGGTTTCTTGATCGGCTTCGTCATCTTCTTGCCTTTCGTGGTGATCGACCTCGCGGTGGCGAGCATCCTGACATCGGTCGGCATGGTGATGGTCTCACCGGTGATGTTCTCGCTACCGCTCAAGCTGATCATCTTCACGCTCGCCGACGGTTGGAGCCTGCTCGCGGGCTCGCTGGTCGAGAGCTTCCTGCCGCGCTGACGCCATGGAATCGAGTCTGATCATCGAGCTGATCCTGACGGCCATGCGCATGGCGGTGATCCTGGCCGGGCCGGTCTTGCTGACGGTGCTGGTCGTGGGCATCGTGATCGGCGCGCTGCAGTCGGCCACGCAGATCAACGAACCCTCGGTCGTGTTCGTGCCCAAGATGCTGGCCGTGATGCTGGTGCTCGCGCTCACCGGTGCGACGACGCTGAGCCTGTTCGTCGACTATGTGCGTGAGCTGATCACACGCATTCCGGCCATCGCCGGTTGATCGGGCTGGCGGCGTGAACGCGGTGACCGGGCTGAGTGCGACAGGGTTTGATCTGCGCCTGCTGGGTACCGCATCGATGCTGGCGCTGGTGTCGGTACGGTTTTTGGGGCTGTTCCTGTCAATGCCCTTGCTGTCGTTTCGCGCGTTTCCGCTGTCGCTGCGGGTTGCCCCGGTGCTCTTGCTGTCGGTGGTGGTCGCCCCATTGGTCCCGCTGCCTGACATGGCCGAGATCGGCATGCTGACGGTGTTGGGCGAGTTGGCGATCGGCTTGGTCTGCGGCTTTTCGCTGCGGCTGGCAATGTTGGCGGTGGACTTCCTGTCTGAATCGCTGTCTATGCATTCAGGTTTCAGCTTCGCACAGACCATTGCGCCCGACGCTGCGCTGCCGTCCACCGTGCTCGGCGAACTGCTGGGCATGGCGGTCGTCGCGGTGCTGTTCATCGCCGACGTGCATCTGTTGTTCATCGAGCGTATCGCCACGAGCTTTGCGGCAGTGCCGTTTGGTGCCTGGCCGGTGGGCTGGAACATGCCGGCGCTGCTGGCCTTGATGGCCAGTGCGTTTTCGATCGGTCTGGTGATGTCTTGCGGCAGCTTCGCCCTCTACCTTTTCACCAATTTCATGCTCGGCTTGATCAACCGCATCTCGCCCCAACTCAACCTGATGTCGGTCGGTTTTTCGATCAGTGCACCCTTGGCGCTGGTGGTGGTGGCGCTGGTCGCGCTGCAACTGCCGGTGTTGACCGAATTGATCAGTTCGGCCGCACTCACTTTCGTCGATCGAGGCTTGCTTGATGCGCGTTGAAACCAGCATGTTGCTGTTGATGGCGCTGTCCGGTTGTGCGCCGCTGACCGTGGTGCCCGAACCGCCCGATCCCTGGCGTCAGGCGCTGCAGGCCTGCCAACTGCCCGAGCAAGGGCTTTCAGACGCTGCGGCGGTGCTTGAAGTCAACGACGAAGGCTTGTGCCGGCGCGCTGTCGAATTTGGCGAGCAACTCAGCTGCCTCAGTCACCGACTGCCGACACTGTATGAAGCCCACAGCCGATTCACCCAGTCGGGTCTGCTCGAGTTTCAATCCTGTTTGCAGCCGATGGCTGTGGGGTTGAAGGCGGGTCGTCTTGGTCGGCCTAGAGACATCGACCTGGCGCTGCGTGCCTGCGTACTGCAACTCGATCGATCGCCCGCGGTGCCGCGGCCCAAGCTCGCTTGGTGGTATGCCAGTTATGCCGCCACTTTGCCGGTGCCTGCGGCGCCCAGCACGCTGACAACGGCCAGTCTGCCGCCGGCCATCGGCTTGTCTTGGCCGTCCTGTGAAGCCACGGCAGCGCTCAAACCGGTCACTTCGCCAATCCCGGCAACTGCTGCCATGCCCCTGGCGGCCCCAGCCTCCTCTACCCTCCGTCCCGCCCTGGCGCCGCCGCGCGCCCGAGCCTTAGAAAACCTTTCGACAAACCGAGAACGCGATGAAATCTGAATCCCGCCCGATCCATCTGCTGGCCTGGGCCGCCGGCTTGGCCTGTGCCTTGAGCCTGAGCGCCGGTGTCCATGCCAGCGACGCGCCGGCAGAGGCCGCCAAGCCTCTGGTCGCCAAGCCCGCCGTCGCGCCTGCGTCGGGTTCACTGGTGCCGGCCAAGCCCAAACTGGCCGGCGCAGCGCCCGCTGTGCAGGGCGCTGCGGAGCCTGCCAAACCCGAAGCGGCCAAGCCGGCCAAGGCCGCAGCCCAGGGCGATGAGGCGCTGAAGAAAATGCTCACCGAGCGCCTGGCAGGGTCGGGCGATCTGATCCTCAAGACCAGCGACACCGCACCCAAGCACGGCGAGGCTGCGCCCGCCAAGCCGTCCAAACGCGCATCGCGCGCCGACGCTGCCGACTTGGCGGCTGCGCACCGGGCGGCACAGGCCACCGAGCATCTGCCGCACTGGGCTTATGGCGGCGCCGGTGCACCTGAGAAGTGGAGCTCGCTGAATCCGGCATTCTCGACCTGTGCCAGCGGCAAGCGCCAGAGCCCGATCGACATCCGCGATGGCATCAAGGTAGGACTCGACCCGGTGGTGTTCGATTACCAGCCGAGTGGTTTCCGGGTGCTGGACAACGGCCACACGATCCAGGTCAATGTTGGCTTGGGCAATGCGATCGAGGTGCTGGGTCGTCGCTACGACCTGGTCCAATTCCACTTTCACCGGCCTTCCGAGGAGCGCGTCAACGGCCGTCAGACCGACATGGTGGCGCACCTGGTGCACAAGGATCTGGAAGGCAATCTGGCGGTGGTCGCGGTGCTGTTGACGCGTGGCTCACCGCAACCCGTGGTGCAGTCGGTCTGGAACAACTTGCCGCTCGAGCGCAATGAAGAGGTGACGGCATCGGTGCCGATCGACCTGATCAAGTTGCTGCCCGAGGACCGCCGCTACTTCACCTACATGGGTTCGCTGACCACGCCGCCCTGCAGCGAAGGCGTGTTGTGGATGGTGATGAAGACGCCGGTGCAGGTCTCGCCCGAGCAGATCGCGATCTTCTCTCGCCTGTACCCGATGAACGCGCGGCCGGTGCAGCCGCACAACGCCCGTCTGATCAAGGAATCGAACTGACCAGGTTCTGAAGCGGCAAGCGGTAAGCGGCAAGCGGCAAAGCTTGCCGCTTGCCGCGGCAACAAGCGGCACCCTGGGTCTGACGGATCTTGCCGCCGAGGTCGAAACACAAGGGTTCAAGCTGGGTTCAGGCCGGCAAATAGCCTGGCACGCGAATTGCAATACTCACCGCATCAAACCCAGATGGATGCGCTGTGAACATCGTTCCCCAATTCGACCCGATGAACTTCAACGCCGCTGCACTGCAGCTGCGCAGCCACCGCCAGCAGATCCTGGCGTCCAACCTGACGAATGCCGACACCCCCGGCTACCAGGCGCGAGATGTGGCTTTCGACACCGCGCTGCGCGAGCAGATGCAAGGCGTTCAGTACCAGCCTCGCCTGGCACTGAACGGCAGCCATGGCCGCCACCTCAACACCAGCAACACCGGTCTTGACGGTCCGCAGTTGCTGTACCGCACGGCGCTGCAACCCAGCATCGACGGCAACACCGTCGACCCGGATGTCGAGCGCGCCCATTTCGCCGAAAACACGACGGGTTTCGAGCTCGCCGCCGCGCTGCTGGGCCAGACCATGCGGTCGCGCCAGATGGCACTGACAGGTCAGCCATGAGCCTGACCAATGCATTTCGCGTCGCGGCCAGCGGCACGGTCGCGCAGAGCCAGCGCTTGAATGCGATCGCTTCGAACATCGCCAACGCCGAGTCGACCACCTCGGCCACCGGTGAGGCCTACCGGGCCCGGCAGGTGGTGTTCCGGCCGACGCCGGGGTTTGGCTCGGTGGCCGCAGGGGTCGAGGTGG
Organism: Bordetella parapertussis; assembly: GCA_945878355.1. Taxonomy (GTDB): domain Bacteria; phylum Pseudomonadota; class Gammaproteobacteria; order Burkholderiales; family Burkholderiaceae_C; genus Pseudaquabacterium. Next base: position 30,013 of record CAMCTC010000001.1, read on the forward strand.
CGGCAGTGGTCGAGAGCAGTGCCGCGCTCAAGCGCCAGTACCGGCCTGGCCATCCGCACGCCGATGCCCAGGGTTATGTGCAAGCGTCCAACGTGGACCCGGTGGAAGAGATGGTCAACATGGTGGCGGCCTCGCGCAGCTACCAGATGAATGTGGACCTGATGAACAACTCACGTCAGCTGATCCAGCGCGTGATCGACATGGTGAGGACTTGATGACGACATCGAATGTTCCCGGCCTGCCAGCGGGCATCCCGAGCTACGACCCGAGCGCAGCAGCGAACGCTGCAGCAAAGAGCCCTGTGCTGGGCACATCGGCCGAGGAGACGCAGAACTACTTCATGAAGATGCTGCTGGCGCAGATCAAGAACCAGGATCCGATGAACGCCCAGGATCCGGCGCAGATGACGAGCCAGCTGACCCAGCTCAACACCGCCGCCGGCATCGAGAAGCTCAACACCAGCATCAACTCGCTGCTGGCCCAGGCCAGCTCGCAGTCGTTCATGAACAACTCGTCGCTGATCGGCAACAGCGTGCTCGCACCGGGCGACCGCATGGCGCTGAGCGCCAGCGGACCGGCAGACTTCGGTCTCAAGGTGGCGGCTGGCAGCACGCAGACCAACGTCTTTGTCACCGCGCCGGACGGCAAAGTGGTCGACGAGCTGAGTCTGGGCGCCCTGACCCAAGGCGTGCACACCTTCACCTGGGACGGCTCTGGCTATGACGGCCAGCGCTTGCCTGCAGGTGCTTACAAGCTGGTGGTCAGCGCAGCCGACAGCGCTGGCGCCGCGGTGACCGCGACCTCGCTGACGCGTGGCCTGGTCAGCGGTGTGGCCCGCACCGACACCGGTTCTCAGCTTCTCACCACCGACGGCCGGGCGATTGACCCAGCCGATCTGATCCAACTGACCAAACCCTGAAGGAGATTGACATGAGCTTGTTTGACATCAGCTACGCGGGCCTGAAGTCCCAGTCGGCCGCAATCCAGGTCACCAGCAACAACGTCTCGAACGCTTCGACCACCGGCTACAAGGCCAGGGAGTCGCTGTTTGTAGACCAGTACTTCAAAGCCGTGCAGTCGGGCGGCAGCTCGGGGGTCCAGGAATTCGGCACCAAGCGCGTCGACAGCCAGGGCAGCATGAAGGCATCGACCTCGGCGCTCGACTTGGGGATCCAGGGTCAGGGCATGTTCCGGATGTCGAGCATGGCGACCGGCGACGGTGGCAGCAAGTACTACAGCCGCAACGGCAGCTTTTCGGTCGACAACCAAGGCTACATCGTCAATGCCAACGGTCTGTACCTGACGGGCTACCAGCCCAACAGCACGCTGACCAGCGTGATCGCCGGCGCGACGCCGAGCGCGCTCAAGCTGCCACCCTCCGAGGTGGCGCCCTTGGTCTCGACCACCGGCACGGTCAACGTCAACCTCGATACCCGCAATCCCCAACCGCAGGTCGTGATCGCCGGGTCCATCACGAACATTGGAAAGACTTTTCTCGCGACCGATCCGTCGACCTACAACACGAGCACGACAGTCCAGGTCTATGACAGCAAGGGCGTGCCGCATCAGGTCAGCCTGTATTTCCAGAAAGTTGACCCCACGGTGGTGAGCGACCCGCGCAGCACGGTCAATCCGCCCACCACATCGACTGCCGTGCAGTACCGGGTTTACGTGCAGGCCGATGGCGCTACCTTGGCCAAGGCGCCTGGTGGTGGGGTGGGCACGGCGTCGTTGGCGACCGCCACCGCGACTGCCTTGGGCGCCAAGCTGCTCTCGGATGCCGCTGCGAGCGCCGCAGCCGCGCTCGATGACAAGATTGCGACCAACGTCGGAGATTTGTCGACCCAGGCGGGGACTTTCGCTACTCTGTTGAAAGTGCCGACCATCGGCCTTGATGGTGCCGCGGGTGGGCAACTTGTCAGCACCACTGCGAACGACAGGCAGACAGCCAAGACTGCTCTGGTTACCGCCAATCAAGCCAAGGCGGCGGCCGACACGGCCGTTACCACTGCGGACTCGGCGGTGAAGGCTGCCGGTGGCGCAGCGGCGGCGACCCCCGCGCAAACTGCTGCGCTGGCTGCGGCCTTAGCGGGACAGGCTGCAGCGAACGTTGTCCAGCTTGCAAAAGTGGCCGAGGAGGCTGCTGCAGCCACGGCTTTCGACGATGCCGTACTGGCTTATGTTCCGCCAGCGCCTGAGCCACCTGCTGTCGCGAGCGCTGCGGATAGCGCGATGTCGGCTGCGATCACTGCTTACAACGACGCGACGGGAGCGGTGGCTGCCTCATCATTGGGAGTGAATAGGCCTGTCGACGGTGCGAGAGCCATTTACGACGCTGCATTCAAGGCCAACGCTGAGGCGGTGGCCAAGAACAGCATCGGTACGCTGCAGTTCGTCGATGGCCAATTGCTGGGTTCGCTGACCAAAGACTACACGGGCAAAGGCCCTAGCGTGCCGACGGTCTTCACCGCGCAGCTCAGCGATGCGCAAAACCTGCTGCTCTACGGCGTCAAGTTCGACCTGTCGAGCATGACCTCTTTTGGCTCGGCCGATATCGTTCGCGAAGCCAGTGCCAATGGCTATGCGCCGGGCGCGCTCTCGGGGGTCAATGTGGATTCGGCAGGCCTGATCACCGGCCAGTACAGCAATGGCAAGACCCTGGTCGGGGGCCAGCTGGTGCTGGCTTCGTTCGCCAGCAGCGACGGTCTGCAGCCTGCCAGCGGCACAGTGTTTACCGAGACCTTCGCGTCGGGCGCCGCGGTGCTGGGCTCTGGAACCACCGGGTCTTTTGGCTCGATTCGCTCGTCCAGCCTCGAGCAGAGCAACATCGACATGGCAGCCGAACTGGTCAACCTGATGATCCAGCAGCGCAACTACCAAGCCAACTCGCAAGGTATTAGCGCGGCCAACACCGTGATGACCACCGCGATCAACATGGGCCGCTGATGATAGACCGCATGGTTTTCACCGCGATGGCGGGCGCCCGCAATGCGGTCGACCAGCTGGCGGTCACGACAAACAACCTGTCCAACGCTGCCACCCCGGGGTTCCGCGAGCAGCTCGCGGCATTTCGCGCGGTGCAGGTTCGGGGCGATGGGGCCGCCACGCGGATATCGTCGGTCGACAGCACGCCTGGGTTTTCCAGCGTCAGCGGACGGATCGAGCAGACCGGCAACCCCTTCGACCTGGCGCTCGAAGGCGACGGCTGGTTCAGCGTCAAGCGCCAAGACGGCTCGTTGGCTTACACCCGGGCGGGCCGACTCACGGTCGATGCCCGCGGCGTGCTGAGAACGGCCAACGGCGCGGCGCTGCAAGGCGAGAACGGTGACGTGTTGATGCCACAGGGCGCGGCGCCCGAAGTTGGTGGTGACGGCGTGGTCTATTCGCGCCGTGAAGGCGAAGTCACCGGCACCCGCGTCGGGCAACTGCGCATTGTCCGCGCCGACCCGGGCGTGCTTGATCGGGGTTTCGATGGCCTGTACGAGTCCCGCGACAAGCTGCCACTGGCCGATGCGGCGGTGGTGCGGGTTCGCCAAGGCAGCACCGAGTCGAGCAACGTCAGCGTGTCGGATGCGATGGTGCAGATGATTTCGCAGTCGCGCCTGTTCGACCTGTCGATGCAACTGGTCAAGAACGCCGACCAGAACGCGCGCAGCGCCAACCAATTGATTACCAGCGCCCGTTAAAGGCGCAGAGGAAGCAGCAGATGATTCGTTCCCTGTGGATTGCCAAGACCGGTCTGGATTCCCAGCAGACCAACCTGGATGTGATTGCCAACAACCTGGCCAACGCCGCGACCAACGGTTACAAGCGCGTCAAGCCGATGTTCGAGGACCTGCTGTACCAGACGATTCGGGCCGCAGGCGGCCCGACCGGTGGACAGGCCCAGTCGCCCAGCGGACTGCAGATCGGCGCCGGGGTTCGCGCCGTCGCGGGCGAGCGCATGTACACCCAGGGCGCGATGACCCAGACCGGCAACCAACTCGACATGGCGATCAACGGCCAGGGTTTCTTCCAGCTCACCTTGCCCGATGGCCAGACTGCTTACACCCGGGACGGCAACTTCTCGCGCGACGCCCAAGGCCAGCTCGTCAACCAGGCCGGCTATGTGCTGTCGCCTGGCATCACGATCCCGCTCAACGCGATCTCGATCACGATCAGTGAGGTCGGTCAGGTGTCGGTGCAATTGCCTGGGCAGGTGGCACTGAACCAGATCGGTGAATTGCAGATCACCCGCTTCATCAACCCGGGTGGCCTGTCGTCGATCGGCGGCAACATGATGGTCGAGACAGCGGCTTCCGGAACACCCAGCCCTGGGCTTCCTGGCACCGACGGTGCGGGCACTTTGAAGCAGATGTACACCGAGGCCTCGAACGTCAACGTCGCCGAGGAGTTGGTCTCGCTGATCCAGGCCCAGCGTGCTTACGAGGTCAATGCGAAGGCGATCACCGCGTCTGACCAGATGCTGCAAAAGCTCGGTCAACTTTGAGGTGATGGCGATGTCGACTCTTTGCGGCTTCCATTCGCTGGCACGACGTCTGGTCGCCTTGCTCGGCGTCGCAGCGCTGGCGGGCTGTGCCGTGCCGACCTCGACCGCCGACCGCACGGTCAGCGACTTGGTGGTCACCAGCGCCAAGCCCAGGCCCGCGCTGGCACAACCGGCCAGCCAAGGCAGCTTGTTTCCGTCGACCGGAGGTTTGAGCACCGGTTACCGGCCGTTGTTCGAGGACCGACGTGCACGCACCGTCGGCGATACCTTGACGGTGCTGCTCAGCGAGAAGACCAGCGCCAACAAGAAGAGCTCGGCCAGTGCCAGCAAGCAAGGCGCGCTGACCAGCAAGGTCACTGCCGGCACCAAGGTGCCGGTGATGGACGGCCTTACCGGCCTGGCGCTGTCGACGGCGACCAACAACTCCTTCGCCGGCAAAGGCGACAGCAGCGCGGCCAACGATTTCTCGGGCACGATCACCGTCACGGTGGTCGAGGTCTATGCCAACGGCAACCTGCTGGTCGCGGGCGAGAAGCGGCTGGCGGTCAGCGATGAGGAAGAGATCATCCGCTTTGCCGGCGTGGTGAACCCGACCGACCTCAACGGCAACGCTGTGCCGTCGACGTTGGTGGCCGACGTCCGCATCGAGTACCGCGGCCGCGGCGCTGCCGACGATGCCCAGTCGCCAGGCCTGATCAGCCGGGCTGTGCTGAAGTTCTGGCCTTTCTGATGCATCGTTATCACGCCATGGCCCGTCTGCAACAAGTTCTGAGACATGCGCTGGTCGTTGGCCTGGTCGCCGCCATGCCGTGGTGGGCAGGCAGCGCCTGCGCGGCCGAGCAGCGTCTGAAGGACATTTCGTCGATCTCAGGCATCCGCAACAACCAGCTGATTGGCTATGGTTTGGCGGTGGGCCTGGACGGCACGGGCGACCAGACCACGCAGACGCCTTTCACGCGGCAGAGCGTGATCTCGATGCTGCAGGCGCTGGGCGTGTCGGTGCCACCGGGTCAGAACATCCAACTCAAGAACACCGCTGCGGTGATCGTCACCGCGACTTTGCCGCCTTTCTCGCGGCCCGGTCAGGCGATCGATGTCACGGTGTCATCGCTGGGCAATGCCAAGAGTTTGCGAGGCGGCACTTTGCTGATGACACCGCTGCGCGGCGCTGATGGCCAGGTCTACGGCATGGCGCAAGGCAATGTGATCGTCGGCGGTGCCGGTGCCGGCGGTGGCGCCGGGGCGTCGGTGCAGATCAACCAGTTGTCAGCCGGACGGATTCCGGGTGGCGCTTCGGTCGAGCGCGCGGTGCCCGGCCAACTCGACCAGGAGATGATCCAGATCGAGCTTGCGCGCAGCGACTTCACGCTGATGCAGAACGCTGTGACAGCGATCGCGCAGCGCTTCGGGCCTGGCACCGCTTTGCCGGTCGATGCCCGCTTTCTGCAGGTTCGCCTGCCGGCCGAGGCCGGTCCTCGGATGGCTTTCCTGGCCCAACTCGAGCAGGTTCGCGTCAACACCGAGATGGAAGGCCCGAGGGTCGTGATCAACTCGCGTACGGGCTCGGTGGTGATGAACCAACTTGTCACGCTCGAACCCTGCGCGATCTCGCACGGCTCGCTGACGATTCGCGTCACCAAAGAGCCGCAGGTCAGCCAGCCCCAGCCTTTCTCACGCGGCGAGACAGCGGTGACGACCAAGGACGCGGCCGAGATCGAGCAACCCAAGGCCGCATTGCTGGCGCTGCCTGGCGCTGCCTCGCTCGACGAGGTGGTGCGCGCGCTCAACCTGCTGGGCGCCAATGTCAACGACCTGATCTCGATCCTGCAAGCGCTGAAAACGGCCGGATCGCTGAAGGCCGAGATCGAGGTGATTTGAGATGAAAGTCAATGCCAACCAACCCTGGGATTTGTCCCGCCTGAGCGCGTCAGCGCCGACAGCCGCTGACCCTGGCGGCGAGGTCGCGCTGAACAAGCGCGCCGACGCGGTGGCCAGTCAGTTCGAGCAATTGCTGCTGCGCCAGATGCTGTCGCAGATGCGTGCGAGCAGTTTCAACGCCGAAGAAGATGCCCAGAAGCCGTCGGCGGGTTATCTGCAGATGGCCGACGACCAACTTGCCGCCACCATTGCCTCGGTCGGCGGCCTGGGCCTGGGCAACACGGTCAGGCGCTGGATGAAAGGCGTGCAGGCCTACCAGACTGCAGCGCAGCCCGGGCTAACGACCTGAGGCCGTAAAGCCGTCAAGCCTGTACTAGTAGCCACCTGAGCCACCATCCATGAGCATCTCCAACATCGCTTCGTCGGCACTGAAAAACGCGCAGTTGGGCATCGCGCTGACCTCGCAAAACGTCGAAGGTCAGTCGGCCGTGGGCTATACCCGACGCCGTGCCGAACTGGGCACTGAGAAGTTGTTGACCAGCGGGGTGCCCAACCTGGGCACCGGCGTGAGCGTCAGCGGCTTCACCCGCGACTGGAGCGCGATGCTGCAGCAGCAGCGCGTCAGCCAGGCCGGCGTTACCGCCTACCACGGCGCGATCGTCGCTGGCCTGACCGCAGTCGACGCCGAAGTCGCCGACCCAGCGCTCGCGCTCGACACTCCGGCCAACAACTTCTTTGCCAGCCTCGCCACGCTGGCGCGCAGCCCGACCGATGCCCCAGCGCTGAATGCCGTCAAGTCTCAGGGTACCGTGTTGCTGGCGGCAGTCCGGCATTTTCAGTCCAGTCTGGCCACCGCGCAGAGCAACGCGCGCGCTTCGGTAGCGGATGGAGTGGCCAAGCTCAACGCTATCGGCAGCGAGTTGGCGATGATCAACAAAACCCTCGCAACCACCACGTCAGTGGTCGGTACAGAACCCGATCCGTCAACACTCGATCGGCGCGACGCGCTGCTGATGCAGGCCGGTAGCCTGGTGGGTGGCGACCTCGGCGTCAATGCCGACGGTCTGGCCTACATCTTTGTCTCCGGGCAACCGTTGGTCAACGGCGTGATGGCTGGCGAGCTTCGCGCGACGCCCAAGGACACCAGCCCGACTTCACCGCTGACCTTGACGATGCGATTCGGTACCGTCGGGCAGGAGTCGCCACCGGTGGATGTGGCGCTCGATGCAAACTCGCTGCAAGGCTCGATCGGCGGTCAACTCAAGCTCGCAAGCGACCCCTCGATGGTGTTGCAGCCTGCTGGCGTGGCCGACAGCCGCTTGACGGCCTTCACCGATTTGTTTGCTGCCGCCGCTGGCCAGAGCGCAGCCGGGGCGAGTGAGTTGACGGCTGCGTTGGCCGCATTGGGCGGCTTCAACGCCAAGAACACGCGCACCGCAGCCGAGACCACCGAGCTCGAAACGGCGCTCAACCTCAAGCTGAGAAATCTGGCAACGCAAACCAACAGCACCGACAAGACCACCGGTGGCAACGCATTGCAAAATAGTCTGCTGTCGGCCTGGCGGGCTTTCGAGGGCAATGTCGGCGCGCAGGTCTCTATCCATCAGGCGGGCCAAAGCGCGTCGGCGGCAGTCGAGACCCGGTTGACCGCCGACTTCCAGTCGCAGTCGGGTGTCAACCTCGATGAGGAAGCCGCCAACCTGATGCGCTACCAGCAGTCCTACTCAGCAGCCAGCAAGCTGCTGCAGGCCAACAACGAAATGTTCTCTGCGCTGATCGCAGTCGTCGGCCGTTGATGTTGGCGGCCGCCTAGAAATATGGAGCAAGCATGAGAGTCTCAACGTCCCAGATGTTTCAGGTCTCGACCGGTTCGATGTCGACAGCCAGCAGCGCGTTGACCCGGGTCCAGCAGCAAATCGCATCGGGCGTTCGCATTGACGCGGTATCGCAGGATGCGGTCGCGGTCACGCAGGCCTCGCGGCTGCAGCAGGTCAAGGCTCAGGCCGCGGTTTACAACGCCAACCTCACCGAGCTTGACATGCGCTACGGCGAGTCGGACCAGAGCCTGACCATCGTCTATGATTCACTGGCCAATATCCAGTCGGCGATGATTCAATCGCGCAATGGCGCGCTGGGTGCCAGTGAATTGACTGCGATTGGCACAGGAATTCAAAACGACATCGCCTCCATCACGGCCGAGTTGAGCCGCCAGGACAGTCAGGGCCGACCTTTGTATTCGAGCGCTGTCGTCGACGCAGACCATCCTGCGTTGCAGGTGCAGCCCGGGCAGACGATGGCCAGTGAGATCACGCTGTCAAAGGATGACCAGGACAGTCTGACTGCGCTGCAAACCGCCACCTGGGCCACTGCGACCGGTATGGCAGCCAGCACCGATGCCGAACGTGCTGCTGCGCTCACCCAGATCGCTGGCTTGCAGTCTGCCGCGCTCGCTGCGCGTCAGGTGGTGGGCGGACGTTGGCAACAGGTGGTTCATTACCAGGATGCCAACCAGGCGGTGTCTGATGGTGCCGATATCGCCAGGTCGGGGTTGATGGACACCGACATCGCCAAATCGGCGACTGACCTTGCGCTCTATAGTGCCCAGCTCCAAGCTGCACGTTCGATGTTTGCCCGTATTCAGGCCAACTCCTTGTTCGATGTCCTGCGTTGACGTCTCACCTACTCTGAATTGAATTGAACTGACATGACCATCCCCCTTGGCTGGATCATCGGCATGGTGTGCGCACTGGGCGGCTATGCGCTGCACGGCGGCCACATCAGCGTGCTCTGGCAACCGACTGAAGTCTTGACCATTGTTGGCGCCGCCGTTGGTTACATGGTCGCGTCCAACAGTATGCGAATCCTCAAGCAGACGATGGCCGCGCTGCCCACGGCGTTCAAGGGTTCGGCGGCCAGCAAGCGGCTGTATCTTGACCTGCTGTGTCTGATGTTCGAGATCCTGTCCAAGATCCGGCGCGACGGCCTGATGTCGATGGAAGGTGACATCGAGGAGCCGCACTCGAGCGCGCTGTTCGAGAAATACCCGTCGATCAACAAAGACCATCACCTGATCGAGTTCCTGACCGACTACCTGCGCATGATGCTGGGGGGTGCGCTCAACGTGTTGCAGATCGAAAGCCTGATGGAGCAAGAACTCGAAGTGCACCACCAGTCGGCGCATGTGCCGGTGGGGGTGATCCAGAAGGTCGCCGATGCGCTGCCGGCGTTCGGCATTGTGGCCGCTGTGATGGGCGTGGTGCACACGATGGGATCGATTGGCCTGCCGCCAGCGGAGTTGGGCAAGTTGATCGGCGCCGCGCTGGTCGGCACCTTCCTGGGCATCTTGCTGGCCTACTCGTTCGTCGGTCCGGTGGCCACCGTGATGGAGCAGAACGCCGAAGCCGAGTCCAAGAGCTTTCTGTGCGTCAAGGCCGTGTTGCTGGCTCACCTCAACGGTTTCACTGCGCCGGCAGCGGTCGAGTTCGGCCGCAAGATCCTGTACGCCGACCTTCGACCGAGCTTCAAGGAACTCGATGACGAGACCAAGGCCGTGAAGGGCAAATAGTGGCGACAGCACCGGATAAAGCCCTACCACCGATCGTCGTCAAGCGCGTCAAGAAAGCCGCGCACGCTGCCCACGGCGGTGTCTGGAAGATTGCTTATGCCGACTTCGTGACGGCGATGATGGCTTTCTTTTTGCTGATGTGGGTGTTGGGTTCAACCACCTCAGGCGATCTGGCGGGCATTTCGTCGTATTTTCAAAACCCGTTGCGCGTGGCCGTGGCTGGTGGGTCGGGTTCTGGTGACGCCACCCGCATCATCAAGGGCGGTGGCGACAACATCTTCAAGCAGGCCGGGCAGGAGGCCAAGGCCGACTCGAACACGCCGCAGAAGAAAATCAGCAACGAGGAAGAGGTCGACGAACGGTCCAAACGCGCCGAACAAGCCAAGCTCGAGCAACTCAAGCAGGACCTGGAGAAGCAGATCTCTTCCGATGCGGCGCTTGACAAGTTCAAGAACCAGATTTTCATGGACATCACGATCGATGGCTTGCGGATCCAGATCGTCGACGAGAAGAATCGGCCGATGTTCGATTCAGGCAGCGCCGACATGGCACCACAGACGCGGCAATTGCTCAACACGATCGGCAAGGTGCTCAGTGGCTTGGACAACCGACTTCGCATCGAAGGCCACACGGATTCGCGACGCTTCGGTGGCGGTCCAGCGGGTTACGGCAACTGGGAGTTGTCGAGCGAGCGCGCCAATGCGGCGCGACGGGCGATCGTCGGCGGCGGGCTCGACGAGTCGCGGATCGCCTTCGTGGCTGGCTTTGCCGACAGCATCCAGCTCAATCCGGCCGATGCGACCGACCCGTTGAATCGGCGAATCTCGCTGATGGTGCTCAAGCCGCCGCCGGGTATCAAGCGGCTTGGCGCGCCGCCAATCAAGGCCGAGGCTGGTGGGGCTGCGGCCAGTGCGGCGGCCAACGCGGCGGCGAGCGCTGCCCGCGCTGCCCCTGCTTTCCAGGCGCCGCGTATGGCTTCTGTGCCCGCGCCGGCGCAACCGGCGCAACCGGCCCAGTCGTCGCAGTCGTCCCGCGAAAGTGCTGCCACTGCCAGACCCTATAGCGCAGGACTCAGCCAACAGGCGGGATCGGGTGGCGCGCCGGCCGCGCCAGAAGGCGCTGCGCTGTTCCCGCCACCACCGGCAGGCATGGTGCGTGAGGCGCCGCCACCGCCCATGGCGCCCGTGCCAGATGCCACCAGCAACCGTGGGCAGGTCTTTGTCTTGCCAGGTCGCAAATGATCGACACCAGGCCGCTGCGTTGGGGCCTGGCGCTGGCACTGGGCTGCTCGCTGCTGTGCGGGTCGGCTTTGGCAAACACCGTGCACGATGATCATGCGCCTCACGGCAAAGCCAAGTCAGGCAAGGGCGCGCCGGTCGAGACCGAAGTCCAACGTCTGGTCCATCGCTATGACTCGGCGCAGGTCGTGGTGGTCAAGCAGCAGCTGTGTTTGCTGGCCCCTGGATGCGTGACCGACGAAGGCCGCTTGCTCGACGCGATGGAGACAGTGCGTGTGGTGTTGCAATCGCTGGCTGATCGCGCCCAGGCTGGCGACGTCGATGCGGCTTATGAGCGCGGGTTGCTGTCCATGCGGGTCGCGCAGTCTCATGCTGGGAGGTCGTGGGCCGAGACCGATGCGCAGTTTCCTGGGACCACCGCGATCCTGCGCCGGCGCTGGGCACAGGAAACCAGCACTGCGCAGCAGTTCTTGTCGATGGCCTCTGCTGCGGGTCATCCGCAAGCTTGCCTGGTGCTGGCCGAGCACTTGGCCGCACGCGTGCCCCAACCCGAGCCCAAGCTGGTGTCGCGCTTGTTCCGCTGCGCCGTCGCGGGTTTCACTGCGCTCGGCAACCGCGGCTCGGCAGTCGATGCATTCGTGAAAATGCGCGATACAGTCAGGCCAAATGACCCGTTGATGATCGAGACCCATTCTTTGATTTACCGAAACACCCTTCCGGACCGGCCTTGGCGACGGGTTGAACCGGCTGAGGCGTTGGCGGTTAGAAAACAGGCGACACCTTGACCAAGAATCCGATGCGTTTTTTCATCTGGGGCGGCGCCCTGCTGCTGTGCTGCATTGTGACGATCAGTTACATGGAGGAAACCTACGGTTTCGACCAGTTCCACGAAATCGACTGCGACACGGCATCGCCGCGCAATTGCAGTCCTTCTGGGCGTCATGTGCTGGTGATACGCACACCGGCGGCGCCCAAGCGCGAGGCCAGTGTTCGCATCGAGGTCTACCGCGAGGACGGTCGTCTTGAGTCCAGGGTTGACCTGCCGGGCTGCAAGATCCCGGATGCCAACAATTTTGCCTGTCGCAAACCCGCTGGCGCATCGATGGATGCCGGAAGGACTTCTGGGGAGGCCCTCTGGACCATGGCGAAGGGCAAGCTGTTCAACAACGCCGATGTGGTGGGCAACAAGCATTACTTCAACGGGCACCAGTTGTGGCGCAACCGGCTGCTGTTCGGCAGCTATGAACTGTAGGCCTCGAGCATGAAGACTATCCTGGACAAGCTGGTCGCATTCCTGAAGTCACTGTTGAAGTGGAGCGCGCTGACACTGGTGCCGCTGGCTGTGCTGTTTGTCGTCGGTGAGCAGGTGGAGTCTTATCGACTGGGTGCGATCGCTGCCTGCGAAAGTGCCAAGGACGCTCCGAACTGCATGCGACAGAAGGGCTATCTGGCGGCCACGCCTTTCTACCCCGACATCACGCGGCGCGTGCTGGGTGCTTATGCGCGCAAGCTCGGTGGTGCATTCGGTGCCTCTTATGCGCCGCCCCCGCCACCGAGCGCAGAAGATTAGGTGACCGCTTTGCAAAGGTTTCGCGCTCGCTCGTTTCAGGCGGGTCTTGTCTTGTCGGGATTGTTGTGTCTGGCGGCATGCTCAGACTATGACCGCGCTCGCAACGCCTATGAAGGCGGCGACTACAAGCTGGCGATTTCTCGCTTTGAGGCCCTGGCGGTCAAGGGCGACACGAAAGCCCAGTACGACCTGGCGCAGATTTATTTCCAGGGCATAGGCACGGCCAAGGATTCACAAAAGGGTTGGTACTGGCTGTTGTCGGCAGCCGGCATGGGCAACGTGGCCGCGATGGTTCAGCTCGGCGCATTGTTCGAAAGCGGTGTCGGCGCCGAGCGCGACTACGCCACCGCGGCGCAATGGTACTTGCGCGCCGCGCGCAAGGGCGACGCGGTGGGCCGCTTCAACCTGGCGCTGATGTACTACAAAGGCATAGGCGTTCCCAAGGATGAGGTCGCAGCCTTGGCCTGGTTCAGGCTGTCGTTCAAGGCGGGATCTGCTGCGGCACGGGACCGCGGCGACGAGGTCGAGCGCGAGCTGACCAAGGCCGAAGTGCAGCGCGCCGACGAATTGATCGAAAGGCTGGCGCAGGCCGCCGAATGACGCATGGCTGGCGAGGATAGCGGCCAAGAGCGTTCACTCGAGCCCAGTGAACGCAAACTCGAGAAAGCGCGCGAGGAAGGGCGATTCCCGCAGTCAAGAGACCTGAGTTTTCTCCTTTTTCTCAGTATCGCCGCTGTGGTGGTGGCTGTTGGTGGCCCACGACTGTGGTCCGCGACCGTGCGAATGATCGTCGAGATGCTGCACTTTGACGGTCGCGAAAACCCCCTGGATCACCTGAAGCGCTGGGCTCAAGGTCCGCTGCTGGATTTCGGCCTTTGGTTGCTGCTCTTGATGGGGGTCGCTGCATTGGCCGGTGCGCTGGCGCCACTGGCGCTGGCCAAGCTGCGGCCAGTCTTTGCGCTGCGCTTCGACCTCAGCCGACTCGATCCTCTGGCCGGCTTCAAGCGCATGTTCTCCTCCCGCAACCTGTTTGCACTGGTCAAGGCGATTCTGGTCACGCTGGCGGTGATCGGTGTGGGCACGATCTACTTCCTGGTGCAGCGCGACAGCCTGCTGCTGCCGCCATCTGCTTCGATGCCTGCGGCGGTAGCCCGACTGTCGGGTGTGTTGAGCAGCGGTCTGCTGTGGTTGGGGGCCGTGGTGTTGGTCATTGCCACGATCGACGCCAGCTTTCAATGGAACACATTCCGCAAGGAGATGCGGATGTCGTCTCAGGACCAGAAGGACGAGACCAAGGAGAGCGAAGGCTCGCCCGAGATCCGGGCCAGGGTGCGGTCACTGCAACGCGAAGCCTCACGGCGCCGGATGATGTCGGCGGTCGAAAAAGCCGACGTCGTGGTCGTCAACCCGACCCACTACGCGGTGGCGCTGCGCTATGACCGCGACCGGATGTCCGCGCCCACGGTGATCGCCAAGGGTGTCGATGATGTCGCGTTGCGCATTCGGGCATTGGCGCTGACCCACGACATTCCGCTGGCCGAATCGCCTCTGCTGGCGCGCTGGTTGTCAGCCCATGTCGAGCTCGGTGAGGCGGTGCCGCCGGGCTTGTACGCAGTGATTGCGCGGCTGCTGGCCTGGGCCTACGACAGCCGCAACGGCGTTCACGTGCCGCTCACACTGGCCTCGCTAGACACGGACTTGCCCGACCCGCCCTGAGCTTCAAGCAGTTGCCAAAGGTGGCGCTCGAAATCGGTGGCGCTGCCCGCGTTGGCCAGCATCGCTGTCAGTTGCTCGCGGTCGGCCAACTCGGCAATCTGGAGCATCTGTCCGACCAACATACGGTATTGCTGCAGTGCCACTGTCGGTCGATCCCGCACCAGCGCGAAAGGGATGCCGCCGTGGCCGGTCTGCTCGTGTTCTCGTTGCTGCCTGGCGCGTTCCATGATGCGTGCGACCTCTGGCGCCGACAGGTGCAGACGCGCCGCCTCACGGTCGATCAGATGTTGCTCTTCCGCTGAAACTTGTCCGTCTTCGAGCATCTTGTAAAGCTCGTTTTGCATGGTTTCACGCTCGATCCGCAGCTGGTCGTTGAAAGACGATGACAACACCGCAGCCGGCACCGCAAAGATGCCGATGCCCAGCAAGGCCAGTATCACCGTGATCAGCCGTCCCGCAGGGGTGATCGGACTGATGTCGCCATAGCCCACGCTGGCCAGCGTGATCACCGACCAGTAGATCGACTGCGGGATGTTCTCGAACTTGTCGGGCTGTGCGTCTTTCTCGAACAGGTAGCCCAGGCTTGCCGCCACCACCACCAGCAGCATCATGATGAAGCTTGCCGCAGCGATCACTGGCCCCTCGCGCTTCATCGCCGCGTACAGGGTCTGGGTTGCGCCGGTGTAGCGTGTGAGCTTCATCAACCTGATCAGGCGGAACACCCGCAGGAAGCGCAAGTCGAACAGATGTTGCAGCAAGGCTTCTAGGAAGAAGGGCACGATGGCCAGGAAGTCGACGATCGCTGCCGGTCCGGTGGCGAACCGGTAGCGTCCCGCCAGCCAATGCTTGAAACGGGGTTGTTCTACGCAACTGTACAAGCGCATCAGGTATTCGGCGGTGAAGATGCTGATCGCCACCGCATCGAGCACGACGAACTCGACAGCGAGATCACGGTAGACCGAGTCGATCGACTCGAGCACCACTGCCACGACCGAAATCACCACCCACATCATGATCGTCATGTCGAACATCTCGTGCAGCCTGCCGCCGAACTCGCTCGGCGACACCAGCGCATGCACATGTTGGCGGAATGTGCGGCCGCGGTTGAGCTCTCTGAACTGCTTTACCGCCGGCACCAGCACCCGGAACAGCTTGAACAAGCGCAGCAATCGCAGAATCCGCAGCATGCGCAGGTCGGTTTGAATCGGCAGCAGCAAGGCCGCATAAAACGGCAGGATCGCCGCCAGGTCGATCAGCGCATAGATGCTGAAGACATAGCGCAGGCGCGGGAAACGCGCCTTGGCGAACTCGGCGTCCTCTGGTGCGAGGTAAAACCTCAGCAAATACTCGACCGAGAACACTGCGATCGAGAACATGTCGAAAGCGTGGAACCAGGCCTTGTAGTTGTCGTAGATCCCGGGCACATTTTCGAACATCATCGCCAGCAGGTTGCCGATGATCAGCATCGCGATGTAGCCGTCGAACCTGGCCCGCAGGTTGTCCTTGATGTTGGGGTCGAGCAGCCAAGCGTAGATCAAACGCCGAAAGCTCAGGCCCGGCGGGAGTGCGTGGACAGAACCGTGCAGGATGGCGACGCCATCGTCGGTCGCGCGCATCAGAATTTCACCTCTGCGACGCCACTGGAGGTGAATCCGTGGCCACACACGGTCACCCGCAGCAGCAGCTCATCGTGGATCGGCTCGTGTTCGCCGATGGGTCCATAGGCGATCACCTGGGCGTTGCCGTTCAGACCGCTGACGCCTTTTTCCACCACGATGCTGCCCATGGTGTTGAGCACATTGCGGTCGCACTTGCTGCTGAACACCGGCGCCGTCGCGTGTAGCGGATTTTGTACGCCGTGCATCGCCTGGCCAGGGCCTTGCAGCGCGCGCAGGCAGTTGGCCCAGTTCAAACGTTCTGTCGATGCAGTGGGATCTTCTCGGCCGCAAGCGGTCGGTGCCACTGCGGCTCCGGCAGACCGCTGCGCCTGCGCTGCCTCGACCCACTTGACAAAGTTGCCGGCTGTCGCCCGCACTTTCTCGACTTTTGTGATTTCCTGGTAACTGCCGTAGCCCAAGTACCACACCGTCCCGAGCAAGGTCAGCAGCAGCGCGACAAACGCGGCATCAAAACCAGTGAACATCCGTGGGGGATGGGTCGGCATGGGTACTTCTCCTGGGCGTGGAGGTGACGTTGCGGCGGGTGGCGGGCATCAACCGGCATCAACCGGCATCAACTGCTGCAAGCAGTTTTTCGGGCTCTGTGGCGCTTGCCGGCACAGGTTGCAGATGTGCGACCTCACGCTCCACATTGCCCAGCCGCTGTTCAAGGACTGGAATGCGCAGCATCGGCTCTGCGGCATCACTGAGGCTCTTGCGCACATGCTGCTCCACCTCACCGCGAATCTCTTCCAGTCTGCGCTGGGTGGTCTTGAGCTCATAGAACAGAATCATCGCCAAGGCCAAAAAAGCCAGCGCACCGATGATCAGGAAGGTTTCCATTTGCAGATCAGCCTTTGGGACAATGAGGGTTCAGTTGGATAGAAAATCGGCTGGAAATAGCTTCCTGTCGGTGCTTGAGCGATGGCCTTGGGTAGATTTTCCTAGCCTTGTCGGGCATGGCTACACTCTCTAATTAAAAAGAGTTTACACATAAAACATGTCTTCAGGAGTTGTAAACGTAATCTGGTGGTGTTTGTGGGCTGGCGGAGGCTGGCCTGCTCCTGCGCTGCGGCTTCGATGGCTGGCGCCGGGGTCGGCAGTGGCCAAGCCTTTGGCCATCTCCTGGGCGGATCGATGACCGATGGATGGGCTGTTGCCAAGCGCTGGCCTGTTCCGGCCTTGCTGTGCTGGGGCATGGCCTGGGCCGCTTGGTTGCTGCTGCAGCGCGCCGGCGTCGCTGCCGAATGGGCGGCGGTCGCCTCGATGGTCGGCAATTTTGCTGTCAGCTTGGCGGTGCAACGGCGCTGGCGTCAGCTGATGGTTGCGCTGGGTTTCCCGCTGTCGATGTTGCTGGTCGCCCCCGGATTCGGCCTGCCGGCCTGGGCCTGGTTGGGCTTGCTGCTGGCGCTGGTGGGTCTGTATCCGGTGCGGGCGTGGCGCGATGCCCCTTGGTTCCCCACACCGCGGGGCGCACTGCGCGGGCTGGCGCAGAAAACCCGGCTGCGTGGCCGCGTTCCGCCGGCGCGGATCCTAGACGCTGGCTGCGGCCAAGGCGCCGGATTGGTCGAGTTGCGCGCCGAGTTTCCGGATGCGGAACTGGTGGGCATCGAGTGGAGCCGGTCATTGCGCTTGCTGTGTGCCTGGCGCTGTCGATGGGCGCGGGTGCGGCGGGGCGACCTGTGGGGCGAATCTTGGGCCGACTACGATTTGGTCTATTTGTTTCAACGACCCGAGTCGCTGGCTCGGGCGATTGAGAAAGCTCGCCGCGAAATGCGGGCCGGCGCCTGGCTGGTGAGCCTGGAATTTGCCGACCAGGCCACGCCGACCACGACTGTGTTGCGCCACGCGGGTCAGCGCCCTTTGTGGCTCTACCGCATGCCTGCGGACGGGCGACGCCAGCGCGTCCAGCGTTGATCCTCGTCGCGCTGGCGCTCGGCGCTAGAGCGACAGTTCAAGCCGTTTTTGGTTCAGTCTGCGTTGTCGCGGACCGGTTCAGCGCAGCGAAGATCTTGGTCAGCAGCACATCGCGCTCGATCGGCTTGGTGATGTAGTCGTCCATCCCCGCAGCGACACAGGTTTCGCGGTCGCCCTTCATCGCGTAGGCCGAAACGCCGATGATCGGCAAGCTGGCGAAGTGCTGCTGGCCCGCGCCGCCGGTCTTGGCCAGTGCGCGGATCGCGCTGGTCGCGTCGATGCCGTTCATCACGGGCATCGAGACGTCCATCAGCACCACATCGAAGGATCGCTCGCTGACCGTGCGCAGTGCGGCCTCGCCATCGGCTGCGCAGCACACCTGCATCTGTTCCTTGGTCAGCCAAAGCTCGAGCAGTCTTTGGTTGACCCGGTTGTCGTCAACCACCAGCACGCGCGCGCCCTCGAGCGTGCGTGTCAAGGACGGGTCCAAGGGCTGGGTTTCGAGGAACGGCGACATGCCGTGCGCGACCTGGCATCGGACGATACAGGTGAAAACGCTTCCACCACCGCTGCGTTGGCGGACGCTGGCGCTTCCGCCCATGCGTTCGCAGATCTGCCGACACAGGTAAAGCCCCAGGCCGGTGCCGCCATACTGGCGTGTGGTCGCTGCCGAGGCTTGGGTGAAGGCATCGAAAACGGCTTGCGTCCGCTCGGGTGCGACGCCGATACCGCTGTCCTCGACGAGCAACCAGAGTTCGCAGTCGTCGGCATCGGCTTCGACCGTGCGCACCTCCACCCGTATCTGGCCCTGCGGCGTGAATTTCAGGGCGTTGTCGACCAGGTTGTTGATCACCTGGCAAATGCGGTAAGGATCGCCGAGCAGCATGCGCTGCGGCGTATCCCAATGCACGCTGAATGCCAAGCCTTGCGCAGCGGCTCTGGTCGCGAATGGCCGCAAGGCTGCGCCGAGTTGCTCCTGCACGTCGAAGGGAATTTCCTCGAGCTCGAGCTTGCCAGCCTCGATCTTGGACTGATCCAGCAGGTCGTTGAGCAGCACGCGCAACAGCTTGCTCGAACTGCGGGCCGATCTCAGCAACTCACGCTGCTCGGCGTCGACCGGCGAGCGCTCGAGCAGATCCAGCATGCCCGACACATTGTTCAGTGGGGTGCGGATTTCATGACTCACCGTGGCGAGCACGCGGTTTTTGGCCAGACCGTACGAGAGCGCCTGGTCCAGTTCGGCTTGCAGCTTGACCGCGCTGTCTTGGGTGACCGGCCGGACGAGGCCGTGGATGCACAGCATCTTGCGCCCGCTCCAGTCGATCGGGGCCAGCACGAGTTGTACCGGCGTCAGGGAGCCATCGGCTTGTTTCAGGGTTTGCCACGCGTCTTGCAGGCTGACGGTATCAGCGCTGCTTGAACCCGACAGCGCGGCGAACAGCGCATCGACCTCGGTCCGTCGCGCGGTGGGCGCGAAATCGCGCATCTCGGTGCCGATGATCGTGGCGGCAGGTCGACCGGTCAGACGTTCCGTGGCGGGGTTGGCCAGCACGACCCTGCCGGCGGCATCGCAGATGAACAAAGCTTGCGGCGATGCGTTGGAAATGCCGCTGACCAGATCGCGCGTACTTTGTCGCTGGCCCGTGCACAGTGTTTCGCGCTTGACGTCGGCCTGAGGAGACCGATGAAGCCACTGCGTCAACGCGGCAATGCGGCCGAACAAGCGTTTGATCCTGTCTCTTGGGTTTTTTTGATGGAGTGGATGCATTGGCCTGTGCTTGCCCTTGGACTTCAGGTGCAAGGGTCAGGATCGATGACCGCCCGTCACTGAGAGCCAGTGTCCTTGCCTGACCCGATGGATATCGGCGCAGCGTCCCCCAGCTTTAACGGGCTTGGCACGGGAGATGGGCTTGCGGCCGTGGCAGATCGGCCGGCATGTCTGACCCCTGGATCGACTGCCAGATCACGTTGACCTGGCCCATCTGACGGTGCCCGCACCGACGGCAGGTGTCCAAAAAAATTAAAGGGATTCCAGTAACATTTCGAACTGGGTTCCCAACATCGTGCGTAATGCGCGCTTTGCGCGAGTTCGTGGCGCTGCTGCACGATAAGGTAGCACATGGTTTGACGCGTGCTCGCGTCGATGTCGCGCCACATGACTTGACCGGAGGGCTGCTATGGGCAGGGTGTCTGATAAGCTGGGATTTGACGATTTGCCAATTCTTGACGCTGACTGGGTCGTTCGCGACATGGGGCATGACGTCGAGGGCTACCGTGAGGTGGCGGCGATGTTCATCGAAGACCTGCCGATCTTGCGTGCAAGGCTGGTATTGAGCGCATCAAGCACGTCAGCGGCTTTGGTCGCGGTCGTTCACGAGGTGGCCAATTCACTGGGCGTGATTGGCGCAAGGCGTGGTGCTGCCCGCGTGCGCATGACAGAGCGGTGTCTGCGCGAAGGCTCGGAGATGGACTTGCTGGCCATCGAGCGCGTTGCAGTCGAGGCCTTGTCGTCGGCAGAGTCAGAACTTCAGGCCTGGCTGGCTGCCTCGCCAAGGCTCTGAGCTTGTCGTCTGCGGGTCTGCCGGAAGTAGGCCCTGCAGTTCAAGGATTCGCTGCTTCAGCGATGGTGCTGACGATCCTGCAAACGCGCATCGACATAACCGCCCAGGCGCTCGAACGACAAAGGCTTGCGGTAGCATAGCGTCATCGGATCCAGCCCGCCCTTGGCTGCGATGTCTTCGTCTGATAACCCGGTCACCACCAGCACCCGGGTGTCCGCCAATTCAGGCGAAGCGCGCAGAGTGCGGATCAAGTGGAAGCCGTCGAAAGGCTCCATCGCCAAGTCGGTGATGACCAGGTTGGGTCGCTTCTGGGCAATCATCAGCAGCGCTTTGGCTGCGTCGCTGGCGAAGGCCAGTTCGACATGGCTGCCCCACTGCAAGGCCACACGGGTGTAGGCCTTGAGCATCGTCGCGTTGTCCTCCACAATCAGAATGAACAGTGACTTGTGGCCGCCGCCCACTGCCTGCCTACCTTCGCGGTTGAGCGCTTGCACGTCGGTCTCGGCGATCCTTCGATGCCCGCCTTGGGTTCGCCAGGCTCGGAGCTTGCCGGACTCGACCATTTTTTGGATCGTGCTGACCGAGACGCCCAACAAGGCGGCAGCTTCCTTGGTACCGACAAAGGCCTCGTTGGTGGACAGGATTTCCTCAGCGCGCGACTTGGGTCTGGCCACAGCTTGTTTCCTTATTCTAACGATTGAAGTGATACGCTTTGGCGGTGCTGATGATCAGATGCCGCTGGCGCTGTTTCACGATATTCTAGTGGTTTTAGCTGCTGCTGGATGTGAAAAATGTCCATTGCAATGCTCAAGTTCGATCGATTTGAGGGCTTTTGGAACTATCGCACGGTCGTGACGTCCGAACTTGAAATCAGTCTGAAATACACGTAGGCACTGGCTTAGAGTTCGGTTGTGGTGGGAGGGCGGTCATTGCAGAGCGTCGGGCTGGCCGTGGGTGTTTTGGCCTCACCGGTCTATTCCGCGCTGCAGGGCCGGTCTGCATGAAATCGCTGTAAAGGGTTTTTTTGGTCGCTGCTTTGCCCAGTTTTGATTCTTCTGCATCGCCTGCGGGTTCGATGCTCGCAAGCGTCGAAGAAAGCGCTCAGACAAATTCCCAACGACTGAACGGTGTGGTCTTGTTGGTGGCTTTGCTGGTGTTCATGTTGATCACGCTTTGGTCGGTGGTGATCTACCAACGTCAGCGCGATGTGGCCCAGGTCGAGGCGCAGGCCAAGACCGAGTTGTCCAACCTGGCGAGGGCTTTTGCCGAGCACACGATCAAGATGGTCCAGGGGGCGGACCAGGCGATACGTTTTGTCAGGCGCGAACTGCGGTCTCGCGGCGCGCAACTCAGGCTCGGCGAATACATCGACAACGGTGATGTGATCGGCGATGACTACCGGCAACTCGCGGTGATCGGTGCCGATGGTTTTTTGATCGATTCCAGTCTGCCATTCAAGCGTACTGACTTGAGCGATCGTGAGCATTTCCGGGTTCATCAGCAAGGTGCGGCTGATCGACTGTTCATCAGCAAGCCGGTGCTGGGTCGGGTGTCGCAGCGCTGGTCTTTGCAGTTGACCCGGCGCATCGATCAAGCTGATGGCCGCTTCGGCGGCGTGGTGGTGGTCTCACTGGCGCCCGAGCAGCTGACCCGTTTCTACGACGACGTCGACCTGGGCCCGCAAGGCATGATTGCGCTGGTCGGCTACGACGGCGTGGTGCGGGTGCGCCAGGCCGGTGCCAGCACGGCAGTGAGCCAGGATGTGTCTCGCTCGGCCGCCTTCATGACGGCCAGGGTACAAAAGGTCGGCACGCTGTGGTCGGTCAGCGCGGCGGACGGCCAGGACCGCCTCTACGCGTTTCGTGCGATCGATGACCTTGGCTTGATCGTGATGGTCGGCCGAGGTCGTGCGGACATCCTGCGTGAGGTCGATCGTCTCGGTCAACGCTACATCGCGTTGGCCACGCTGGTCAGCCTGGCTTTGTTCGGATTCACCGCGGCGCTGCTTCGTCGCACCAAGCGTCAGGCCGTGCTGGTCGAGGCGCTGCGACAAAGCAACCTTCGGGCCAACGAAGCCAGTGCCATGAAGAGTCGCTTTCTGGCCAGTGTTTCACACGAGTTGCGAACGCCGCTCAATGGCATCCTCGGTTATGCCGAACTGGTGCTCGACAGCGGGCCTAGCGCCGAGGTGCAGGAGTACGCGCAGACCATCCAAGCCAGCGGGCAGCATCTACATCGCCTTGTCAACACCATCCTGGACCTGGCCAAGATTGAATCGGGGCAGTTGATGCCCAACTTCACCGAGGTGGACTTGAACCAGTTGCTGTTAGAGGCCTGTGAGTTGCAACGGGCTTCGGCCAATTCTCAATCGCTCAGCCTGGAACTCTCGGCCGGCTGTCTGCCCAAGCTGCGAACTGATCGCAGCCGGCTAATGCAGGTGCTGGGCAACTTGATAGACAACGCGATCAAATTCACCGACCATGGCGGTGTTCGGGTTCAGGCCAGCAGCGACGAGGACAGCGTGACCATCGTGGTTTCGGACAGCGGGGTTGGCATTGAGGCCGAGCAACTTGAGTCGGTGTTCACCCGCTTCCATTCGCTGTCTCAGGAGTTCACCCATCCACGCCAGGGCGCGGGACTGGGCCTGCCGCTGGCCAAGGAACTTGCCGAACTGATCGGTGCCACCCTGGAGATCGCCTCTCGCCCTGGGCAGGGCACCGAGGTCAGCTTGCGTCTGCCACGCCGGCCGGTCGAGGCTGAAACAAAGGAGAACACATGACCTTGTCGAGACAGGCTTTGGTTGTCGATGACAACCGTCTCAACAGTCGATTGGTTGAGATTTTTCTGGCACGGTTGGGCTGGCAGACCGTGGTGGTCGACTCTGGCGCACAGGCGCTGGCCAAGCTCAGGGAGCGGTCGTTCGATCTGGTGATCCTCGACCTGCGCATGCCTCAGATGAGTGGTGAGCAGGTATGCCGAGCAATCCGTGATGATCTGGGCCTGACCAGCCTGCCTGTCGTTGCCTATACCGCGCACAGCATGCCCGAGGAGCGAGGCCGGATGCTGGCCAGCGGATTCAGCGGCCTGCTGATCAAGCCGATTTCATTTGCTGATGTCAGGAACATCTGCGCCGAGGTCATATCAGGTCATTTGCCATGACCGACATGGCCGACGATCCACCGCGAAGGCGTTGCTGGGTGTTGGTCCGTGACCCGGCGCGCGCCGCCGAGTTGGGTCTGGCAATCGCCTCGGCGACCTGGCAGGTTGAAAGAGTGTTGAGCTCCGTGCTGGCGCTACAGCACGACCTGCGCGCGACCACTGCACCGCCCGATCTGCTGTTGATGTCCTTGACCTTTGAAGATGGCGATGGGCTGCAGTTGATTCGCAGCCTGGCGCTCGTTACACCTTGTCCGGCGATCTTCATCGTCAGCCGGCAGCAAAGAGCTGTGATCAAGTCAGCGCTGATGCTGGCGGCAGTCTGTGGTGTTCCGGTGGCAGGGTCGGCGGAAGAACCGGTCTCGGCAGCCGAGGTTGCCAGTCGTCTGCAGGGGTTTCAACCCCATGTCGCCTGGCTGACAGCGCCTGTCAACGATCCTGCGCTGAGCCGTGCCGAGTTGCGCTTATTGCTGGACCGCGGTGGTCTGCAGGCTTGGATGCAGCCGCAGCTGCGCCTGAAAACCCGCGAGATTGTCGGTTTCGAGGCGCTGATGCGAGCGCGCGACGGCGACGGTGGCTTGATCATGCCCGACCGCTTGCTGCCGGGTCTTGCCAAGCACGGGCTGCTGGAAGAGGCGACCTTGTCGATGCTGCAACAAACTGTCGCCTTTGTGGCCGAAAGCCTGAGACTTGGGCTGGCGGTCAGTGGGTCGGTCAATGCGTCCTTGCATTCGATGTCGGACTGGGGCTTTTGCCAGACCTTGCCCGAGGTGGTCAACAGAGCGGGCCTGGACCCGAGCTGGATCACCATCGAGATCACCGAGACCGACGCGATGAGCGACTTGGCGCATGTGGTCGAGAACACGGCGCGGATTCGCATGCTGGGCTTCAACCTCGCGATCGACGACTTCGGCATGGCCTATTCGAGCCTGTCTCAGTTGTCGAGCATGCCGTTCTCTGAGCTCAAGCTGGACCGCGTCTTCGTTCACGAGATCGATCGCGATCCTCGCATGCAGGCCATTGTTCGTGGTTGCGCGACCCTGGGTCGATTGCTCGACCTGCGGGTGGTCGCCGAAGGGGTGGAGTCGATGCAGGAGCTGGATGCCGTGGCGCAGGTTGGATGCACCCATGTCCAGGGCTATCTGGTGTCGGGCGCGATGGCGCCGGGCAAGCCCTTGCCGTGGTTGGCCACCTTGCCTGATCTGGTCTGGACGCCTGGACGTTGATGCGCGCGTCTCTGCGTTTTCCAAGCCTTTGCCCGACGCGGTCTGCTGTGGGCCACGAAAGCTGCGAGCTTCGCTGAAATACAGCTTTCGTTTTCGGGTTTTCGTCCGATAGCCCAGTTCATGATCTCGATCGGCATCGTTGACGACAATCCCACGGTTCTGGGCCAGATGCGCTTGCTGCTTGGGCGCGCGGGCTTTGACGATATCCAGGGCTTTACCGATCCACGGCAGGCCTTGGTGGCGTTTCGCGCCAAGCCGCCCGGCGTGTTGCTGCTCGACTACTTGATGCCCGAACTCGACGGGGTGCAATTGCTGGGTCTGCTGCAGCAGTCAGGCGCGGTTCTGCACACGCCTGTGGCGATGGTGTCGGGCTGCGCGGACCTGGAGTCCATTCGCATGCCGGCCTACCGTGCCGGCGCGCATGAGGTCATTGCCAAGCCAGTGAACCCGCGGGAATTTGCGCTCAAGGTTCGCAACCTGACGCGACTGGCTGCGATGGCTCCATCGGTCGCTCAGGGATTTCAGCCTCTGAATGTGCACAGCACCGGCAGCTCCAGGTCGGCGCGACGGGACGCCGGACCGCAGGACGCGGTGCTGCAACGCTTGCTCGAGAAGGTCGCGGTGTTTCGCGACGAGCGAACCGGCAAGCACACGACCCGCATGGCGCAGTACGCTGCGACGATTGCCCATCACCATGGGCTGAGCCTGGACCAGCAGGACTTGCTGCTCGGCGCGGCGCCGCTGCACGACATCGGCAAGATTGGTCTGCCCGACAGCGTCCTGGTCAAACCTTCGGGCTTGACCGAAATCGATCGCGCCAGGATGGAGAGCCACACCACGATAGGCTACGAATTGCTGCGCGACGAGGCCTCGCCGCTGCTGCAATTGGGCGCCGAGATCGCTTTGGCTCACCATGAGCGCTGGGACGGCACGGGCTATCCCTTGGGCTTGGCAGGACAGAACATCCCGCTGTCGGGGCGCATCGTCGCGCTGGCTGATTTTCTAGACGCACTGACCACGGTACGGCCGTTCAGGCCAGCCTGGCTGATCGACAAAGCCGCAGCGGCGATCGCATCCGACCGGGGCCACCGTTTTGACCCTGCATTGGTCCGGGCTTTCCTGGCCGGACTCGAAAGCCTGCGCCGTATCAAACGGCATTTCGATGGTGACGAATCCTTCGTGTCGCGCGCGGCCACACCTTATTGACCAAGCCCTCGCAGCCGCCTTCGAACGGTTTGCTGCAACGCTTGTTCGCACTGGCGACCCGGGTTGGATTTTGTTGACGATGTTTCAAATGCTTTCACGATCTGTCCGCAGGCGGTCGTTCGAATTGAAGGATTAAACTACTATAATCAGTTAAACTGTTTATAGTATTATGTTTTCGTTCAATCGACTGCCAGGCCAGCGCCGTCAAATCGCCATCATCGAGCCCAGCGCCGTTTGGCGTCATTGGATCGACCGGATCGTCAGACCCACACCCGACGTCGATCTGGCCATCTTCGAGTCGGTCCGCAGCCTGTGGCTGGCGCTGGGCCCGCGACCCGCGGATCTGGTCATCCTGTCCTACCGCCTGCCTGGCTTCGACACCTATGCCTGGATCAACGACAGGCGACGCGCTGCCAGCGCCTCAGCGTGCCGCATCGTCGCCTTGGTCAACCCCATCGACATGGTGGGTGCGTCAATGGCCAAGCTGGCGGGTGCTGACGGGGTCTACCGCAGAGGGGCCGACGAGCAAGCGCTGCGGGTTGATCTGGCGGCCTGGGCCGGTGCAGCGGCTGTCCAACACGATCCGGGGCCAGGTTGGCAAGAGGCTGTTCCGTTGTTCGACCCGCGGGCCGTCGTCGTCAGCGAACTGCTCGAATCGCAGCGACGGGTTGTCTTCAATTTTCTCGATGCGCTGCCACGCGACATCGAGTTGCTGAAGTCTTGGTTTGGCAATTCAGGCGCGCACGCGGCCGACGAACTCGCAGCGTTTGCCCGCTATTGCCTGCAAGCCGGGGCGATGCGTGCTGGTGAGTACGCTGAATTGTTGGCCGCTAGGGTGCAGGCCGGGCGAGGCTTGCGTGACGAACTGATGCTTGAACAGTTCCGCATCCTGGACCAGACCACACGCGAGATGGTGGCATGGCTGCTCAAGGGTGATCGTTCCGATCAGAGCGTGTGCACCTGGGTCGGTAGACCCAGCAGCAATCGGCCCGTGAGCTCATAGCTGGCATCGTTGACCATCATGTGTTGGGTCGCCACCTGGACGTCTCGCAAGCAGCGCTGCAGCGGCGAGTCCGCAAACACCGCGCCGCCGCCGGCCAAGGTGTAGACACGTCTCACCACCTCGGCGCAGGTCTGCACCGAGTGGGTGGATGCCAGCCGCAGGTCGCGTCGGCAGGCCAACGGCATCACGCCGCCTTGCTGCGCGGCCTGCCAGGCAGTGGCGATGCTGCTCAGCAGATAGGCGCGCGCGCTGCGCAGCGAGGCTTCTGCGCGCGCCACCGCATCTTGCACAGTGGCCTTGGTCGCCAGCGGCTTGGTGCTGGCCTGCGCGACAGTGTGGCCGGCCTGGGCGATGAAACTGGCCAGCGCATGGTTTGCGATGCCGGTGGCCACTGCCGCGATGGACAATGCCAGCAGCCCGAAAACCGGAAATCGGTAGAGCGGCCGGTCTATGCGCGCACCGTCGAACAGAGACGCACTGCGGCCCAAGGGCACGAATGCGTCCTTGGCCTCGAATTCACCACTGCCGGTACCGCACAAGCCGAAGCTGTCCCAGTTGTCGAGCAGTTCCACCTGTGCGCGGTCCAGCAGCACCGACACGACCCGCGGCGTGCCGTCGGCCAGCAGTTCGGCCTGGCCGTTGCCGTCGATCAGCAGGCAACCGGCGCTGATGATGTCGGCGTTGTGCGTGCCTGAACCCCAGGGCCAACGGCCGCTCACCTGCAGACCCGGCACGCCGTCTCGCACGCAGGCCTTGGCCCGCCCCCGCGGCGCAAACACACCGGCGGCCTTGAGGTCTGGTTTGCTGAAGATCGCCGCCGCTTCGGGCTCGGGCAGGTAGGCCGCCAGCAAGCTGCTGGTGCAGGAGATGAAACAGCACCAAGCCGCTGCGGCATCGGCCTGCGCCAAGCGCTCGATCACCCTGAAGAAGCTGGCCGGCGCGGCCTCGTGGCCACCGTAGGCCTGGGGCGTGAGCAGGCGGTACAGGCCGGCCGTGGCCAGCGTGTCGGCGATGTCCTGCGGCAGCCAGCGCTGGGCTTCGATTTCGCGGCTTCGTCCGGCCAACGCCAGCGCTGCATGCTCGACCTGTTGCATCAGGGCTTCATGTTGTGTCGACGCGATCGCTTCGTCCTGGGTCGAGATCATTGGGCGCTCCGGCGGTTCATCGAGCGATGATGCCTGCTGGCAGGGCGCTGGGCCACTGTGGTTGTCACCAGGGGCCGCAGGCTGCGTCTCGGAAACTTCGACTATTGAGCGCCCCAAGGCCGGCCGAAGCCGGCCGCCCCCCGTGGGGATCAAGCAAAGTGGCCAAGCCACATTTACTTGAGAGCCTGCGGTGTATCGGCGAGCAACAAGGTTTCGAGTTGCTGCTCGGTCACGCCGTAAAACGCCTTCAGCTCAGCCACCTTGGCCAGCAGCGCTGTTCGCTGGCTCGCTGGCAGGGGTTGAGGCCGGCGTACCGCCAGCACCATCTTGTTCTTGCCGGTGTGCTCAGGTGAGATGAACTCGAACACCTGTGCGTCGTAGCCGCAGGCCTGTAGCAGCAACGCTCGCAGCGAGTCGGTCAGCATTTCGGCCTGCTCGGTCATGTGGATGCCATGCTGCAGCATCGATTGCAAGGGCGCTGGTGCGCTCATCTGCGGCCTGAGCTGTTGATGACAGCAGGGCGAGCACAGGATGATCGCCGCGCCGCTGCGCACGCCGTGGTGCATCGCGATGTCGGTGGCGATGTCGCAGGCGTGCAGCGCGATCATGATGTCTATCGTGCCTGGTGTCTGGTGATGGCCGTCGGTCTGGTGCTGCGCGTTGGCAAATTGACGGATGTCGCCGGCCTCGAAGCGCAGCCCGCTCAGCCCCAGCCTGGCCACCGCGCTGTTGCACAAGGTCGTGAGGTCTGACCGCAACTCGACCCCGACCACGTCGGGCACCCGAGCGCTGGCCTGCAGGTGCTGTTGTACTGCGAAGGTCAGATAGCCTTTGCCTGCGCCGAAATCAAGCACCCGCACCGGCTGCGCCGGATCCCGAGCGGCCAGCGGCGACTGCGCGACGGCATGCGCCAGCACCTCGATGAACTTGTTGATCTGTTTCCACTTGCGCGCCATCGTCGGCACCAGCTTGTGCTGGCTGTCGGTGATGCCAAGCTCAACCAGAAACGGCAGGTCCAGCGACAGCGCACGTTGTTTGGTGCGGTCGTGCCCCAGCGCCGCGGGGTCGGCTATAGCGTCAGTCTCGGCCGCCGCCAGCTTGCCGATGCGCAGGCTCCAGCGGCCTTTCTTGCCCATCGCGAGCTGGATGTCGTGGCTTCGGGTGATCAGGTGTGCGTGCTGAAACTGGCTGTCGACCAGCGTGCCGATCAGCGCCACCGCATCGGCCAGCGGCAGATTCTTGGTGATGTCCTTGGTGCGATGGCGCCACACCAGCGACAGCTGTTCGACGCCGCGAAGCACCAAGCGGCGAGCTAGCAGTTTGTCCAATGAAGGCTCGGCACCTTGCGGTCGGCCCAGACTCAGGCTCAGAAAGCTGCCATCGTCCAAGCTTTGCTGCAGGCGCAGGACGAACTTCTGAGGGTCGGTGATCAGGTCGCTCATTCGGCGATTGTCGGCCCGCGACCCAGGCTTGTCGCGTGACGCAGCCTGGCCTATTTCAGCTTCGTTGCCAGCCACTCATGGCCGCACGACCGTTTTTGCGCCGCCAGGTGCCGGCTTGGCGACAGGTTTGGCGTCAGGTTTGGCGCTAGGCCCCGGTTTAGGGCTGCTCTTGGTCAAAGTCTTGCCGGCCGGCTTTGTAGCCGGCTTTGCAGCTGGCTTGGCAGCTGGTTTGGCGACGGCTTTGTGGTTGACTTTGGCCGGCGCAAGCTTCGGGGCCGGGCGGGTGGCGGTTGGCAAGACCTCTGCACCCAACCCCAGCCAAGCCAGGCAGGCTGGCAACTGCATCGCCTGTGGCACGGGCTGGTAATGCATGCGTTCGCCCAGCGGCTTGCCGGCGGGCAGGTAGCGCAGTTCGTGCAGTGTGCCGTCTGGGTCTTCCACTTTCAGCCTCACCTGGCTGGCGTCCATCGGCACCGCCGAGGGTCGAGCCAGGGTCATGCCGTCGCGCAATCCGGCCAGTTCGGCAGGGCCACCGGCCTCGACACCGCTGACCACACCGCTGACCAGCGATGCCGGATCGAAGCCCAGTCGCCAGCCCGGTGTCGACACTTTTTGACCTGCGAAACAGGGTCCGATGGTGGTTGGGCCAAAGACCGGGACCTCGCCCTGCTCGATCTGGCGGTTGATATCGCGCAGCGGCAACTCGCCCAGCGCCGGCCGCAGGGCTGCGAGCAGGCGATGGGTGGCCAGCGGCGCGCTGATCAGACCTTCACGTCTAGCCTGGGCTGCCGGCAACAGCAGGCGACGCATCACCGCATCCAGCCCGGCTTGTCCGTTGGCCCGCAGTGCGCCATGCCACTGCAGCGCCAGCCATTCGCCACGGGTCGCGTCCAGTCCCGCTGTGGCCTCGTTGCGCTGGCTTGCTGAGGCCAGGCGCCGCGCGGTTTCGGTCGGGTCGCTTGCGCTGAGGTAGCGGTCAATCTTGCGATTGATGGCGCCTGCATAGTCTTCGGGTGTCCAGCGGCCGTCGCGCAGCAGCAAGCGGTGGGCGTAGTGGTCGGCCAGGCCTTGGCTGAACCATGCCCGCAGCGCTTCGTCCTGCCGTCCTGCATAGGCCAAGGGACCAAAGCGATCGGGGATCCAGGTTCGAACCAAGGCTCCAGTGATCAAGGCGTCAAAATCGGCGCCTGGCAGTGGCAGATCGGTCGGTACTTGCAGCGCCACCGCCTGGTGCCAGGTTGTGGCTTGAGTGCCCGAGGGGCTGGGCAACTGCAGTACCAGCAGCGTGTTGGCAGCGGTGTTGTCGCCCCAGAATCTGCGCTGGCTCGCCTGGGACTGAGCGCTGGCCTGGGCCAGGGCCTCGATGCCCTGGGTCCAGGCCGGCGCGATCGGTCGCGCCACGGTCATGGGCTGGCCGTCGTCGATTCGAGTCAGTGATTGCAGCGCACCGCCGGCGTACAAGCCCTGCTGCACCCGCCATCGCAGGGTCGCGGCACCGGGCGCAACGCGGAACAGCGCCGACAGGCCCTCGGCATTGCCATGGCTGCTGACCCAGCGAGTAACGGGCTCACCAGCCGCATTGACTTGACCGGGCGCTGCGGGCTTGGCACTGAAACCGATGCAAGCCGACGGCGGGTTGCGCTCGTCGATTTCCTCGGGCCATGGCAGCAGGCTCTGGCCCGCGACCGCAAACCAACTCGATGCCAGTTGCGCGCCGCTGCCCTGCGCCGAAGCCACCGACGGAACAAAGCGCCACCGCAGTTGCACCCGCTCGCCAGGGGCATGGGCGATGCTTCGAAGGGCGCTGTCGCCGGCGACGGCTTGCAGCCGTTTGTCGCTGTCAGCGAACTCGGTCATGGCTTCCCAACCGCCGGGCAGGCGCAGCGTGCTTCGGCTGCGCGATCCGGCGTCGAAAGTCATGTCGACTTGCAGTTGGCGCGGCTCTGACTCCGGCTGCAGCGTCACCTGCCACAGCAGGTCGCAAGCCGCAGGCGTTGCCAAGCTTGTCGCGGCCTGTGCAGGGCCTATCAAGCCAGCCAGCCCAACAGACCAGGCCGTGATCAGCCGCAGGGCTTTGGTGTGGCGGGCATGGCAAGTGGAAGTTCTGGGCGGCATGGGCTGGGTCGCGTTCAGTGGCTCGTGCCCGTCTGTACGCCGGGCCACGCAGCTTAGCCTACGCCGGTTCGAACTCACTCACAGGGCTGGTGAGCCCAGGCTTCAGGGCGCGGGCGCTTGGTCAAACTGCGCCAGCATCTCGCTCATCTTCTGATGCACCGCGTTCAGCGCTTTCAGCGGCCGGACCATGACCTTGAAGTCGACGATCTGGCCAGCTTCGTTCCAGCGGATCAGGTCAACCCCGTTGATCTGGATGCCGTCGAGTTCGGTGCTGAATTCAAGCACCGCGTCGCGCTCGCCGACGATCTCGCGCTCATAGCGGAAATGCTCGTTGTTGAGCACCTGCATCGCACCGACCAGATACTTCATCGTGATCGCCTTGCCCCGCTGCGGCTTGTGTACCACCGGGGAGTGGAACACCACCTCGTCGGCCAGCAAGCGGCCCAACGCGGCCATGTCGCGCGATGTCACCACCTGATGCCAGGCGGTGATGACAGGGGAGTTGCTCATCAGCAGATCGCCGTGTTGGCGCCGGTTTCGTCTGACAGGGTTTTCTGGCCTTGGACCTTGGCAGCATGACAAGCCTGCCCGGAGTCTGCGGTCCGTAGCGGCGGCGATCCTGGCCTCGCTGTCAAGCAGCGATCCCGATCCAGTTCAGGACCAGTCCAAGAGCCGCGACTTGCTGGCCGCGTCTCCTTGGCTACATGCTGCGCCTGTACTGTCCGCCCACCTCGAACAGCGCGTTGGTGATCTGGCCCAGGCTGCAGCAGCGCACCGCGTCCATCAACACGTCGAAGACGTTGTCGTTGGCGATCACCGCCTGCTGCAGCCTGGCCAGCATCGCCGGAGACTCAGTGGCATGGCGGGCCTGGAAATCGGCCAGCCGGGCCAGCTGCGATTCTTTCTCGTCCTCGGTCGACCGTGCCAGCTCGATCTGTTTCGGGTTCGGGTCTTCGTGCGGGTTCAGGAAGGTGTTGACGCCGATGATCGGGTACTCGCCGGTGTGCTTTTGCATCTCGTAGTGCATCGACTCTTCCTGGATCTTGCTGCGCTGGTAGCCGGTCTCCATCGCGCCCAGCACGCCGCCCCGCTCGGTGATCTTCTCGAACTCGGCCAGCACCGCCTCTTCGACCAGCTCGGTCAGATCGTCGATGATGAAAGCGCCCTGGTTAGGGTTCTCGTTCTTGGCCAGGCCCCACTCGCGGTTGATGATCAGCTGGATCGCCATCGCCCGGCGCACGCTGTCCTCGGTCGGGGTGGTGATCGCCTCGTCGAACGCATTCGTGTGCAGGCTGTTGCAGTTGTCGTAGATCGCGATCAGCGCTTGCAGCGTGGTGCGGATGTCGTTGAACTGGATCTCCTGCGCGTGCAGGCTGCGCCCCGAGGTCTGGATGTGGTATTTCAGCTTCTGACTGCGTTCGTTGGCGCCGTACTTGTCGCGCATCGCCACCGCCCAGATGCGCCGCGCCACCCGACCGAGCACGGTGTATTCGGGGTCCATGCCATTGCTGAAGAAGAAGCTCAGATTCGGCGCGAAGTCGTCGATGTGCATGCCGCGAGCCAGGTAGGCCTCGACAAACGTGAAGCCGTTGGACAGCGTGAACGCGAGCTGGCTGATCGGGTTCGCGCCGGCCTCGGCGATGTGGTAGCCCGAGATGCTCACCGAGTAGAAGTTGCGCACGTTGTGGTGCACGAAGTACTGGGCGATGTCGCCCATCACCTTCAGGCTGAACTCGGTCGAGAAGATGCAGGTGTTCTGGCCCTGATCTTCCTTCAGGATGTCGGCTTGCACCGTGCCACGCACATTGGCCTGGGCCCAGTCGCGGATCTTGGCGAGTTCGGTGTCGGTGGGCGCTCGGCTGTTCTCCGCCACGAACTTCTCGATCTGCTGGTCGATCGCGGTGTTCATGAACATCGCCAGGATCGTCGGCGCCGGGCCATTGATCGTCATGCTCACACTCGTGGCGGGGTGGCACAGGTCAAACCCGCCGTACAACACCTTCAGGTCGTCCAGGGTCGCGATCGACACGCCCGAGTTGCCCACCTTGCCGTAGATGTCGGGCCGACGGTCCGGGTCGTTGCCGTAGAGGGTGACCGAGTCGAAGGCGGTGGACAGGCGCTTGGCCGGCATGCCCTCGCTGACCAGCTTGAAGCGCCGATTCGTGCGGAAGGCGTCGCCCTCGCCGGCGAACATCCGGGTCGGGTCCTCGCCTTCGCGCTTGAACGCGAAGGTGCCGGCGGTGTAGGGGAAGCTGCCCGGCACGTTGTCGAGCATCAGCCACTTCAGCAATTCGCCATGGCATTCAAAGCCCGGCAGCGCGACCTTGCGGATCTTGTTGCCCGACAGCGTGGTGTGGACCAGGCTGGTGCGGATCTCCTTGTCTCGGATCTTGACCACGTACTCGTCGCCGGCGTAGGCCTGCTGCATCTCGGGCCACTGGGCCAGCAGTTTCGCCGCGGCGGGGTCGAACTTGGCGGCGCGCTCGTCGGCCAGGCGCAGCACGGTGTTCCTGGCGCCCGAGCTTGTGGAGTCATGTGCGGCGGCGTCGTCCTGCAGCATGCGTGCGGTCTCTCGCAACTGTTGCAGTTCACGCGCCAGCCTGGCCTGGGTCCGAGCGCGGGTCTTGTAGGCCCGCACCGTGTCGGTGATCTCGGCCAGGTAGCGGGTGCGCGACGCCGGCACCACCGGGGTCTGGTGCGTGCTGTGCCGGGTGTTGACCAGCGGCAGCCGGCCTTCGCTCAGCCGCAGGCCGAGCGCGCCCAGCCGGACTTTCAGCGCCTGGTACAGCGCCGTGACGCCGTCGTCGTTGAAGCGGCTGGCCATGGTGCCGAACACCGGCATCTGGTCTGGCATCACGGTAAAGGCTTCGCGGTTGCGCTGCACCTGCTTGGCCACATCGCGCAGCGCGTCGGGCGCGCCCTTTCGGTCGAACTTGTTGATCGCGACGAACTCGGCGAAGTCGAGCATGTCGATCTTCTCCAACTGGCTGGCGGCGCCGAACTCGGGTGTCATCACGTACATCGGCACATCGACCAGCGGCACGATCGCCGCGTCGCCCTGGCCTATGCCCGAGGTCTCGACGATGATCAGGTCGAATCCGGCCACCTTGACCGCGGCCAGCACGTCGGGCAGCGCGGCGCTGACCTCGCTGCCGGTGTCACGCGTGGCCAGGCTGCGAACGTAGACCTTTTGCCCATCGCTCCAGGGCGCGATTGCGTTCATCCGGATCCGGTCGCCCAGCAGCGCACCGCCGCTCTTGCGGCGCGACGGGTCGATAGAGATCACCGCGATCCGCAGCGCATCACCCTGGTCGAGCCGGATGCGGCGAATCAGCTCGTCGGTCAGGCTGGACTTGCCGGCGCCGCCGGTGCCGGTGATGCCCAGCACCGGGGTGTTGGCGGCTTGGGCCGCTGCCTTCAACTCAGCCAGCAGCGCGGGTGCGACCTGCTTGTTCTCGAGCGCGGTGATCAACTGGGCCAGCGCGCGCCAGGCGGCTTCGCCGTGGCCTCGCACCGCTGAGAGCGAGGTCGGCGCGTAGGCCGAGAGGTCGCGGTCGGCGCGCATCACCATCTCGCCGATCATGCCGGCCAGGCCCATGCGCTGGCCGTCCTCGGGGCTGAAGATCCGCACGCCGAGATCGGCGAGCGTGCGGATCTCGGCCGGCACGATCACGCCGCCGCCGCCGCCGAAGACCTGGATATGCTCGCCGCCGCGCGCTCTGAGCAACTCCACCATGTAGCTGAAGTACTCGTTGTGGCCGCCCTGGTAGCTCGACACCGCGATGCCCTGCACATCTTCCTGCAGCGCCGCGGTGACGACCTCGTCGACCGAGCGGTTGTGGCCCAGGTGGATCACCTCGGCGCCCATGCCTTGCAGGATGCGTCGCATGATGTTGATCGCGGCGTCGTGGCCGTCGAACAGGCTGGCGGCGGTGACGAACCTCACCTTGTGGGTCGGGCGGTAGTTCGCCAGCGCCTGGTATTCGGCGGAAAGATGGGTCATGGGCTTTGTCTCCTGGGGCGGCTTGGGGCCATAGCGCGTGCTGTGCACACCACGGGCCAGCGCATAGTCTAGGCCCGGCGGCGCTGGCGCACGATGGTGGGAACGCTCAGGCGCTTGACGCAATTTGCCAGAATCGAGTCATGTCAACCCTGCACGCTGCCCCGACGGTGTCGATTGCTTTCGTCCGCAGCGCCTTGCGCGCACTGAGCCCGGCGCAGTGCGACGAGGTACTGACCGAAGCCGGTATCGACCGCGCCGGCCTGGATCAAGCCAAGGCGCGGGTGCCGGCGGCGGCCTTTGCCAGGCTCTGGCTGGCGGTGGCGCGCTTGCTCGACGATGAGTTCTTTGGCCTGGACGCCAGGCGCATGAAGTTGGGCAGCTTTGCGATGCTGTGTCATGCGTTGGCAGGCCAGGCAACGGTGGGTGCGGCGATGCGTCAGGCGCTGCGTGGTTTCGGCTTGTTCTTCGACGATATCGGTGCGACGCTGCGAGCCAGTGGCGGCGTGGCCAGCTTGGTGATCACCAACCGCATCGGTGGCCGGTGTCACGACACCGACGTGGCTGACGCGCGCCGCTTCGCAGACGAGACGCTGCTGGTGATGCTGCATGGCCTGCTGTGCTGGCTGGCTGGGCGCCGCGTGCCGCTGACGAGGGCTGACTGGGCTCATCCGCAACCTCCCCATGCCGATGAATACCGGCGCATGTTCTCGCCGCTGCTGCGTTTCGACGCCGCCGCCACCTCGATCGCTTTCGACGCCAGGGTGCTGCAGGCTGCAGTGACGGTCAACCCGGCTGGGCTCAAGGCTTTTCTGCGCGACGCGCCGCAGTCGGTCTTCCTCAAGCAAGTGGCGGCCGCGGGATTGAGCGACAAGGTGCGACGCCAGTGTCGGCTGGCGCTGGATCGAGGCGACGCCTTGCCCATCTTGGCGCTGCTGGCCCGTGATCTGGGCTTGTCGGCGGCCACGCTCAGGCGCCGGCTCGAGCAAGAAGGGGCGAGCTGGGGTCACCTGAAGGGCGAGGTGAGGCGCGATCTGGCGCTGCAACATCTCAGCGACGGCCGCTTGAGCGTGGGCGAGATCGCCGTTCGCTTGGGCTTCAACGACGCCAGTACTTTTTACCGCGCTTTCCGCAAGTGGACCGGCAGTGCGCCCGGCGCCTGGCGGCTGGCGGCAGCGGCGATGGCCAGCGCAGAGGCTTAGACTGCCGAGCTTGCAGCCGTACGCCAGCCATACGCCAGCCATCCGCCAGCCATGAGCAAAGCCTTCACCCGCGAAACCGATGCCGATGCCGACGATGACGACGAGGCCGGACCCGGCCTGCCGCCATTGCCCGCAGGCGCCAAGAACTACATCACGCCGGTTGGCTACCGGCGTCTGCGCGAGGAGTTGCTGGCGCTGATCGACGATGAGCGACCGCGCATCGTCGAGATCGTGTCGTGGGCTGCGAAGAACGGTGACCGGTCGGAGAATGGCGACTACCTCTACGGCAAGAAGCGACTGCGCGAGATCGACCGCCGCATCCGCTTCTTGACGCGCCGGCTCGAGATCGCCGAGGTTGCGGACCCGGCGGTCCACCACGGCAGCGACCAGGTCTTCTTCGGCGCACGCGTTACCTATGCCAACAGCCAAGGCGAGGAGCGGACGATCAGGATCCTGGGCATCGACGAGGCCGACAACCTGGCTGGCGATGTCAGTTGGATCTCGCCGGTCGCCCGCGCGTTGCTCAAGGCCCGCGAGGGCGACGAGGTCAGGCTGCAGACCCCTGGCGGCGCCGAGACCTTGGAGGTGTTGGCAGTGCATTACCCAGCGCCGGTCGTGGGCTAGAAACCAGTCGGCGCCCGGCTGCGTGAGCAAGCGGGCGCCGACTTGGTTTCCCTGAGCAATCTGCCGCTTTGAGCGATCTGCTGGGCACTGTAGTCGCGATTTGCAGGCCGATGGAGGCGATCGGCGCTGGCTTGGTGACGCGAGTCACATCCTATGCGCGTGCCTTGCAAGCTGCCAGGGGCAGACCGAGCGGCTTCAGGGCTTGATGCGCGAGGCTCGCAGCACCGGCGGCGATCGCTTGAGCGCGCGCAGCACATCAGCCAGGTGCTGGCGGTCTCGCACCGCGAGCAACAGCCGCAATTCGGTCGCGTCGTCCTGTGGCTCACTGTCCATCTCGATGTGGCTGATGTCGGCCTCGGACGCACTGACTGCGGCGGCGAGCTGCGCCAGCGCACCCTTGCTGTTCTTGACCAGCAGCTTGACGCTGGTTTCGAAGTGACGGCTCGGTTGTTCGGCCCACTCGACGGCGATCCAGCGCTCGGGGTCGCGATCGGCCAGCCGCCTGCCGGTACTGCATTCGGCGGTGTGCACCCGCAGGCCTTCGCCGCGGCCCAGGTAGCCGCGTATTTCGTCGCCCGGTATCGGTTTGCAGCAGGGGGCGAGTTGCACCGTCGCACCCTCGGTGCCGTCGATCACCACCCCGGGCATCGGCATCGCGACATCGTCGGCGACGCCGAAGCGGTTCAGCGTGAGCGTCACCGCGTCGGGCCGGCCACCACGCTCGGCGATCAACTGGGCCAGGCGCTTGGCGACGATGGTGGCGATCTTGCGGCCCAGTCCGATGTCGACCAGCAGATCGGCGCGGCTGCGGTTGCCGCTCCAGCGCGTGAGCTGCTGCCACAGCGCATGGGACTTGGCGTCGTCGGTCTGGTCAGAAGGCAGCAACAGCCCTTCGGCCCGTAGCGCCTGGGCCAGCAGCTTTTCGCCCAAACCGCGCGATTCTTCATGCTCCATGGTCTTGAGGAAATGCCGGATCCTCGATCGCGCGCGGCCGGTGCCGACGAAATTCAGCCAGCCCGGATTGGGCCGCGCGCCGGGTGCGGTGACGATTTCGACCACGTCGCCGCTCTTCAACTCGGTGCGCAGCGCCACCGGCTCGCCGTTGAGCTTGGCGGCCACGCAGCGGTCGCCGACATCGGAGTGGATCGCGTAGGCGAAGTCCACCGCGGTGGCGCCACGCGGCAGCGCCAGGATCTTGCTCTTGGGCGTGAACACGTAGACCGCCTCGGGCACCAGATCGATCTTGATGTGCTCGAGAAACTCCGCCGCATCGCGGGTTTCATCCTGGATGTCTAGCAATGATTTCAGCCACATCGAGCCCAGCCGCTGAGCCTCGTTGGCGCCGCTGCCGTGATGCTTGGACCCGCGCTTGTAAAGCCAATGCGCGGCGATGCCGGTCTCGGCTACCGCGTGCATCGGCTCGGTGCGTATCTGGAACTCGACCGCCGTCCCCAGTGGACTGACCAAGGTGGTGTGCAGCGACTGGTAGCCGTTGACCTTGGGGATCGCGATGTAGTCCTTGAATCGCCCCGGCACCGGCTTATAGAGCTGGTGCAACAGCCCCAACGCGAGATAGCAATCCATCAACTGCGGCACGACGATTCGAAAGCCGAAGATGTCGTTGACCTGGGCAAATCCGGTGTGTTTCTGGCGCATCTTGCGGTAGATGCTGTAGACGGTCTTCTCGCGCCCTGAGACATCGACCTTGATCTTCGCGCCGGCAAAGGTCTTGTCGACCTCGGTGCGGACGCGTTCGACGATGTCGCGACGAAAGCCTCTTGCGCGTTGTATCGCCTTGGCCAGTGCGGCGTGGCGCCAGGGGTACAGGTGCTCGAAAGAGAGCTCCTGCAACTCGCGGTAAATCATGTTCAAGCCGAGCCGGTGGGCAATCGGCGCATAGATGTCCAGCGTTTCGCGGGCGATGCGGCTGCGCCTGGTCGGCGTCATCGCCGACATCGTTCGCATGTTGTGCAGTCGGTCGGCGAGCTTGATCAAGATCACGCGTACATCGCGCGCCATCGCCAGCAGCATCTTGCGGAAACTCTCGGCCTGGCCCTCCTCGCGGGTCGAGAACTGCAGCTTG
Organism: Bordetella parapertussis; assembly: GCA_945878355.1. Lineage (GTDB taxonomy): Bacteria > Pseudomonadota > Gammaproteobacteria > Burkholderiales > Burkholderiaceae_C > Pseudaquabacterium. Next base: position 69,807 of record CAMCTC010000001.1, read on the forward strand.
TCGAGCTTGGTCAGTCCATCGACCAGTTCGGCAGTCGGCGCGCCAAAGCGCTCGATCAACTCGACCTTGGTGATGCCGCAGTCTTCCATCGCGTCGTGCATCAGCGCGGCCATCAGCGCTTGGACGTCGAGCCGCCAGTCGGCCACCAGACCGGCCACTGCCAGTGGGTGCGTGATGTAGGGCTCGCCGCTGGCGCGGAACTGGCCAAGGTGCGCCTGGTCGGCGAACTTGTAGGCTTCGCGCACCAGCTTGACCTCGGCCTTGTCGAGGTAGTCCAGCTTCTCGGCCAGCACCGCAAACGATACCGCTTCAGGTGCGCCCGGCGCTGCAGCAGGCGCGGTGTGGCGCGATTTGGCCTGCAGCACGGCAGGCAGCAGCAATTCGGCGGCGAAGGATCGGATGCCCATGCCCTAATTTAGCCTGTATTGGGTTCTCGGGCGGCCTTCTGGCTGGCTGGTTTGAAAATACATCGGCTGATCGGCCCGCGGGCAGGCAAAAAAATAGCGCCTTGCGGCGCCTGGTGTTTGCGGTCTCAGCCGGCTTACAGCGGCACTCGGCGCAGCATTTCGATGCCCACGACGCCAGCAGCGATTTCCCGCAGCGCTGTCACGCCGGGCTTGTTCTTGCTGTCGATCTTTGGGGTATGGCCCTGGCTGAGCATGCGGGCGCGGTAGGTTGCTGCCAGCACCAATTGAAATCGGTTGGGGATTTTTTCCAGGCAGTCTTCGACGGTGATACGGGCCATGGGTTTACCTTGTAGAGGTTGAGACTGCGGGTTTGAGCGAATGTTCAGATCAGCCCCAGCGCCGAAAATACTTGCGACTTGTTGCGTCGCTGCGCGGCATAGCGCAAGCGCTGGGAATGCACGACGGTCTTGAGATCGAATAGAGCCGTCTCGAACAAAGTGTTGATGATAACAAAGTCGAAATGCCTGGCTTGGGCCACTTCGGTGCGGGCATTGACCATGCGTTGTTCGATCACCTCTGGAGGGTCCTCGCCGCGCCGGGTCAGGCGCTGGCGCAGTTCGTCCCAGCCTGGGGGCAGGATGAAGATCAGCACCGCATGCTCGAACAGCTGCTTGATCTGCAGGGCGCCCTGAAAATCGATCTCCAGCACCACGTCGACGCCCGCTGCCAGGCTTTGCGCGATGGCCGGGCGCGAGCTGCCGTAGAGATTGCCATGGACTTCGGCCCATTCGAAAAAATCGCCCCGTGCGACCATCTCGCGGAACAGGGGCTCGGCGATGAACCAGTATTCGCGGCCGTCTCGCTCTTGGCCGCGCGGCGGGCGTGTGGTGTGCGAGACCGACACCGCGAGGTGCGAATCGAGTTCCAGCAAGGCCTTGACCAGGCTGGACTTGCCGGCCCCGCTGGGCGCGGCGACGACGAACAGATTGCCGGGGGTTTCCATGGCCGTGGATTTTCACCGATGCGCTTCCATCAGCGCGACGCCCTTGATCTGGGCGAACAGCGCATCCCCCGGCTGCAGCGACAGCAACTCGCAACTGCGCCGGGTGATGCGCGCCAGCAGCCGCACTGCGCGCTGGTCTGACCCCGTGTCGCTGACCCGCAGCCTGAGCAGTGCGGTGCTGTGGTCGGCCTGCACGGCTTCCAGCACCACGGGCAGCACGTTGATCACGCTGGTCTCGGTGGGCCGGGACTTTGCGATGCTGACGTCGCGCGCCAGCACTCGCGCCCGTACCGGTTCGCCGATGGCTGCTGCGGTTTCGCCCACCCACAGCGAGCCGCCGGCAAATCCGATGCGCGACAGGCCGTAGCGGGGGTCGTGTTCGGTCACGCGGGCCTCGATCACCACACCCGCGTCGTCCTGGCGTGCCAGCGGCAGGTCGGTGCGCGACAGCAGCTCTGACAGCGGCCCGGCCGCCAGCACGCGGCCCGCTTGCAGCAAGACCAGGTGGTCGGCCAGTCTAGCCACTTCGTCCATCGCATGCGTGACGTAGACGATGGGCAGCGCCAGCTCCCGATGCAATCGCTCGAGGTAGGGCAGGATCTCGGCCTTGCGTTGGGCATCGAGAGCGGCCAGCGGCTCATCCATCAGCAGCAGGCGAGGTGCGGTGGCCAATGCGCGGGCGATCGCCACCCGCTGCCGCTCGCCGCCAGACAGCGTGCTGGGCCGACGCTGCATCAACGGGCCGATGCCCAGCAGCTCAACCACCGCCTCGAGAGCGAACGCCTGTGCCGTGGGACCGCTGCGTCGGCGACCGTAGTCCAGGTTCGCGCGCACGTCCAAGTGCGGAAACAGTGCGGCCTCCTGCGTCACATAGCCCAGCGCCCGGTGGTGGGTTGGCAGCCAATGGCCAGCGCTATCGTCCTGCCAGACCTCGGTCCCCAACGCGACGCGGCCGCTTGCGCGGTCCAGGCCTGCCAGTGCACGCAGCAGCGTCGTTTTGCCGCAGCCCGAAGGCCCGAAAAGCGCCGAGACACCTTGCGCGGGCAACTGCAGCGCCACGTCGAGCTTGAAGTCACCGCGCCGCAGGCGCAGGCTGGCCTCGATCAAGACGCGGCCTCGTCGCGTGGCACCCGGTTGACCCGGTACAGCGTGACCAGCACCAGCAGCGAGAACAGCACCAAGCCGGCGGCGAGCTGGTGCGCCTGATCGAACTCGCTGGCTTCGACATGTTCGTAGATCGCCACCGACAGCACCCTCGTCTGCCCTGGGATATTGCCGCCGATCATCAGGACCACGCCGAACTCGCCCACGCTGTGGGCAAAACCCAGCACCGCGGCCGTGACCAAGCCGGGCCGCGCCAGCGGCAGTGCAACGCTGAAGAACCGGTCAAGCCTGGACGCGCGCAAGGTCGCCGCAGCCTCGAGCATGCGCTCGGGGATGGCCTCGAAGGCTTGAGCAATCGGCTGCACGACGAAGGGCATCGAGTACAGCACCGATGCCACGACCAGCCCGCCAAAGCTGAATGGCAGCCGGCCCAGGCCCAGCGCCTGGGTGAGCTGGCCGACAAACCCTTGCGGTCCCATCAGCAGCAGCAGGTAAAAACCCAGCACCGACGGCGGCAGTACCAGCGGCATCGCCACCAGCGAGGCCACAAACGGCTTGACCGGCGAACGGGTGCGTGCCAGCCACCAAGCCAGCGGGGTGCCCAGCAGCAGCAGCAGCGTGCTCAGGCCCGCCAGCTGGGCGGTCAGGCCTATCGTGGTCCAGGTGGACTCATTCATCGCGCAGTGGGTTGGCTGGGCGCCAGGTCATCGGTCTGCTGCCGCCACCGGTGATCCTGGCTGGCCGTCACAGGTCGCAGCGAAGCGGCGCCAGCGTACCGGGGCAGGCCATCACTTCGGTGCCAGACGGATCGCGCCGTCGAGTCGGATCACCTCGCCGTTGAGCATCTCGTTGGTGATGATCTGGTGCACGAGCTTGGCATAGTCGGCCGGGGTGCCCAGCCGGCTCGGAAAAGGCACGTTCGCGGCCAACGCGTCCTGAACGGTTTGTGGCAGCGAAAACAGCATCGGTGTTCCGAAGATGCCCGGTGCGATCGTCATCACGCGGATGCCGTTGCGCGCCAGGTCACGCGCGATCGGCAGCGTCATGCCGACCACGCCGCCCTTGCTGGCAGCGTAGGCCGCCTGGCCGATCTGGCCGTCGTAGGCAGCGACGCTGGCCGTGCTGATCAGCACGCCACGCTCGCCGGTGGGCTCGGGCGGGTTGCTGCACATCGCCTCGGCGGCCAGCCGGATCATGTTGAAGCTGCCGATCAGGTTGACGGTGACGGTCTTGGTGAAGACCTCTAGCGGATGCGCACCTTCCTTGCCCACGGTCTTGGCTGCTGGCGCGATGCCTGCGCAGTTGACCAGGCCGAACAACGGCCCCATGGCCTGCGCTTGTGCGACCGCAGCGCGGCCGTCTGCGTCCTGGCTGACGTCGCAGCGCACGAAGATGGCGTGAGCCGGGCCGCCGAGTTCGGCAGCCAGCGCCTGGCCGCGCTCGACCTGCAGGTCGGCGATGACAATCTTGGCGCCTTCGTGCACCAGCATGCGCGCCGTGCCCTCGCCCAGTCCAGATGCGCCGCCAGTGACGATGAAAACCTTGCCTGCGATGTCCATGGTGTTTCCTTGAGTGTTGGATGCTGCTGATGCAAAACGGCCACTTGCGGTGGCCGTCGTGATGGAGCGGCCTAGGCCGGGCTCAGGCTTGCAGCGCTGCTGTTGCCCGCGCTGCGATCTCGTCCACGCTGCCCATGCCGAGGATTCGAGCGTAGCGCGGCGCCTGTGCATCGCCTGCTTTGGCCCATGAGGCGTAGTAGTCGACGAGTGGCCGGGTCTGGTTCTGGTAGACATCGAGCCGATGGCGCACCGTGGCTTCGCTGTCATCGGCCCGCTGGACCAGTTCTTCGCCGGTCGCGTCGTCCTTGCCGGAGACCTTTGGCGGGTTGAACTTGAGGTGGTAGGTGCGGCCCGAAGCGGGGTGAACCCGGCGCCCGCTCATGCGCTCGATGATCGCCTCATCGGGCACGTCGATCTCCAGCACCAGGTCGAGCTTGACGCCCGCGGTCTTCATCGCGTCGGCCTGCGGGATCGTGCGTGGGAAGCCGTCGAACAGGAAGCCGTTGGCGCAATCGCTCTGGGCGATACGCTCCTTGACCAGGCCGATGATGATCTCGTCGCTGACCAAGCCACCAGCGTCCATCACCTGCTTGGCAGCCAGGCCCATCGCGGTGCCGGCCTTGACGGCGGCACGCAGCATGTCGCCAGTGGAGATTTGCGGGATGCCGTACTTTTGGCAGATGTAGGCCGCTTGCGTGCCCTTGCCGGCGCCTGGCGCCCCCAACAGAATCAGTCTCATCAATGCCTCGTCGTGTTGTATGGATCTTGGCTTGCGGCCGGGCCAGTCCTCAACGGTGGCTCGAATCTGTTTTCGAGAATATCACGGGGGTGCTGGCGCCAAGCTGACGGTTGGCGCCCGGGCCGACCTGTATCGAACAACTTCTCGCCTGGCTCAGATCGACCCGAACAGCGCCCTGACCCGTGCCAGGTCCTCGGGCGTGTCAACGCCTGGCCCGGGCCGCTCGGCGCTGACATGCACCGCGATTCGCTCGCCGTGCCACAGCACTCGCAGCTGCTCTAGCGATTCAAGGGTTTCGAGCGGCGCCACCGGCAGCGCCGGAAAGCGGCGCAGAAAGCCGGCGCGGTAGGCGTACAGACCGACGTGACGCAGTGCGGCGGGTGAAGCGGGCAACTGGTGGATGCCCTGTGCAAAGCCGTCGCGCCACCAGGCAATCGGCGCGCGAGAAAAATACAGCGCACGGCCGGCGGCGTCGAGCACCACCTTGACGACGTTGGGATTGGTGAATTCGGTCACATCGTCGATCGCGTGTGCCACGGTGGCCATCACGCAGTCGGGTCGCTCTCGCAGCAGTGCGGCGCAGGCATCGATCATCGCGGGCGCGATCAGCGGTTCGTCGCCTTGGACATTGACCACCAGGTCGTCGCCGTCCAAACCCAATTGAACACAGGCCTCGGCCAAGCGGTCGCTGCCGCTGGGGTGGTCGCTGCGGGTGAGCAGCGCCGCAATGCCATGTTGCAGGCAGGCGCTGACGATGCGTGCCGAGTCTGCTGCTACCACCACGCGTGCTGCCGAACTGGCGGCCGCAGCCTGGGCCACGCGCACCACCATCGGCAGGCCAGCGATATTGGCCAGGGGTTTGTCGGGCAGCCGGCTGCTGGCCAAGCGCGCCGGGATCAGCACGGTGAAGCCTGTCGCGTTGCCGCCGCTGGGCTGGTGGGTCACAGCGGGCTCGGTGGTGGGGGCGGGAAGGCCTCAAGCACCCTGGCCTCGGCTTCGAGCATCACTGGGATGCCGTCGCGTATCGGGAACCCCAGCCGGTCCGCCGGGCATTGCAGCTCGATCGGCCGAGCTTGTACGTCGCGGGCCAGGTGCAGCGGGCCTTTGCACAGCGGGCATACCAGCAGGCTGATCAATCGATGGTCAAGGCTCATGGGGTGGCTTGAAAGGCGCGCACAGCGTGCGCAGGGCCGCATCAAAAGCGGGCTCGGGCTGGAAGTCTAGCGTCGCCACCCAAATTCTCGTGTTGCCGACCGCTGCCGGCCGCAGTTTGACCGCGTCTTTTTCAGTGACGATCAAGTCGGCCGTGTCGGCCGGCCAGGGCAGGGGGTCGAAGCCATGGTGGTCTGACAGCGGCAGGCGCTCGATCTGCAATCCGCGGGCTTCGAGCATCACGAAGAAGGCTTCGGGCCTCGCCAGCCCGGCCGCAGCCAGCAAGCGGCGGCCGCGCAGCGCGTCCCAGCCCCCGGCACCTGAGCCCTCAGGCTGCAGTCCCTGCCACCAGTCCTGCAGCGGCAGCACGGTGCCCAGCCTTCTCGCGCTGCATAGCCCAGGCAATGCGGTGCTGGGCTGCGCGGCGTTGTAGAGCACGAGGGTGTGCGGCGGCAGGTGCTTGGGCAGGGCCTGACGCAGCGGTCCGGCCGGTAGACACAGCTTGTTGCCGGCGCCGCGGTCGTCGAATACCCAGACCGCCATGTCATGGTGTAGCCGGTGGTGCTGCAGACCGTCATCTGCCAGCAGCAGGTCCACTTCCGGGTGGGCTGCGCACAGCGCGCGCGCCGCCGCGGCCCGGTCGGCACCGACCACCACCGCTGCGCCGCTGCGCAGATGGATCAACAGCGGTTCGTCACCTACCTCGGTGGCGGCGCTGCGGCGGCTCACAGCCTGCACCGACCCGCTGCGCCGGCCGTGGCCGCGCGAGATCACCCCCGGCGTCCAGCCTTGCTGCCTGAGCCTGTCGATCAGCGCTATCACCGCCGGGGTCTTGCCGGCGCCGCCAGCCACCAGGTTGCCCACCACCAGCAGTGGCACCGGCGCGCGCTGGACCCGGCGCAGCCCGATCCGGTAGGCTGCGCAGTGCATGCCTGCCAGCGCTGCGTAAAGCCAAGCCATTGGCTGCAGAAGGCGTGCAGCGGCGCTCGGCCTCGGGCCAAGCCATTGGGACTGGACCCAGGCCGAGATTTGCGCCGAGAAACGGCTGCCAGCGGGGCTCGCGGTCACGCGGCGCGACAGCTTGGTCTCTCAAGCAAATGTGGCTTTGCCACTTTGCTTGATCCCCACGGGGGGCGGCCGGCTTCGGCCGGCCTTGGGGCGCTCAGTGCGCGGGCTTGCCATCCGGCTGCTGGGTCGCAAAGGTCAGGCGCGGCAGGCCGGCTCGACGTGCAGCGTCCAGCACGTTGATCACCGACTGGTGCGGCGTCAGCGCATCCGCCGAGACGATCACGACAGGCGCTTTGTCGTCGGTGCCGGCAGCGGCGCGTTGCAGCGCTGCGGTCAGCACTTCGATGCTGCGGCCTTCAAGCGGATCGCGGTTGACCGCATAGAGGCCTTCAGCCGACACCGTGACCAAGATCTCGGCCGGCCGCTCCTTGAGCCGTTCAGCGTCGGCCGTCGGCAGGTTGATCTGCAACTCGGAGTAGCGGCTGTAGGTGGTCGACAGCATCAGGAAGATCAGCACCACCAGCAGCACGTCGATGAACGGGATCAGGTTGATCTCGGGCTCTTCAATGCGGCGGCGGCGAAAATGCATGGTGAGTGCGCGATCAGCTTGGGCTTGCCGCGCTGCGCACTGCAAAACGCATCAGGTGCGGCACCAGGCGTTCAGCGGCCTGCTCCAGGCTCAGCACGTGCTGCTCGACCCGGCCCCTGAAGTAGCGGTACAGCATCAGCGCGGGAATCGCGATGATCAGGCCGAATGCGGTGTTGTAGAGCGCGACCGAGATGCCATGCGCCAGCGCCGCCGGGTTGGCGGCACCTGTGGGCGCTTGCGAACCGAAGATCTCAATCATGCCCACCACGGTGCCCAACAGCCCCAGCAGCGGCGCAGCAGCGGCGATCGTGCCAAGCGCGTTGAGATAGCGTTCGAGTTGCTGCGCGGCGGCACGCCCTGCGCTCTCGAAGTTCAGGCGCAGGCTCTGCTCCGTGATGCGCGGCTCGACGATCACGGCGCGCAGGCCCGTGGCCAGCACCTGTCCGAGCACCGAGTTGCCTTCCAGCTTGTTGACCACGTCCATGGCGGGCAGGCTGGTGCGGCTGACCGCCATCACCTCGTCGAGCAAGGTGGGCGGCAGGATTCGGCTCGAACGCAGGCTCAGCGATCGCTCGATGACCAACGCCAGCCCCACCACGGAGCACATCAACAAAGGCCAGATCGGCCAACCAGCAGCTTGGATGATTGACAGCAACGGGCGCCTCTGTGTTTTTCGGGGTGATAGTGACCCGGGTCGGGACCGGTCCGACCCGCGACCGGGCTCCGGACCTGGATTATCGCCTCGGCGGCTTCGGTTCAAGCCAGTGTGTCGGCGCCATTTCTCGACTAGGGCCTACCCGCGCAGCGGGGGGGTGCGCTGCCTACAATATGCTCCGGTCTGACGTCCAGTTCCACCCGATTTCTGCAACCCAGGCGCAGCAATGCGCCGCTCCTTCAAAGACACCTCATGAGCTATACCCTGCCAGCCCTGCCGTATGCCACCAATGCGCTGATGCCGCATATCTCGCCGGAGACCTTCGAGTACCACTACGGCAAACACCACCAGGCTTACGTCACCAACCTCAACAACCTCGTGGTGGGGACTGAATTCGCCGGCTTGGCGCTGGAAGAGGTGGTCAAGAAGTCTTCCGGTCCGGTCTTCAACAACGCCGCCCAGGTCTGGAACCACACTTTCTTCTGGAGCAGCATGAAGCCGGCCGGTGGCGGTGCGCCGACCGGGGCGCTGGCCGCTGCGATCGATGCCAAATGGGGCAGCTACGCCGCTTTCAAGGAAGCCTTCACCAAGAGCGCGGTGGGCAACTTTGGCTCGGGTTGGACCTGGCTGGTCAAGAAGGCGGATGGCTCGGTCGATCTGGTCAACACCAGCAACGCCGCGACCCCGTTGACCGGCGCCGACAAGGCCTTGCTGACGATCGACGTCTGGGAGCATGCCTATTACATCGACTATCGCAACGCCCGGCCCAAGTTCGTCGAGACTTTCCTCAATTCACTCGTGAACTGGGATTTCGCTGCTGCGAATTTCGCCTGATCGGGCCAGCGCTCAGGCGCTGAACGGGCCGGACGGCATCGCTGTCTGGCCCGTTGTCAATTTAGAGCATGCCGCCCGCGTTCATGGTTTGAACGGTGGGCCAGTGAGCTTGAAGCCGGCCTTGATCGCACGCTTGGCAAACCAGCCTTGGTTCATCTCCAGCACATAGCGCACCGGCTGTTCCGAGCAATGCGAGGCCTCGTCGAAAGGCTTCATGTCCGCCAGGTTGACGATGCTGCCGTCGTCGGCGACAAAGGCGATCGTCAGCGGTGTGGGCGTGTTGCGCATCCAGAAGCACTGTGGCTGCGCATGCTCGAAGATAAACAACATGCCTTCATGGCTGGCCAGATCGCGCCGGAACATCAAGCCTTTTTGTCGTTGCTCAGACGTGATCGCCAACTCGGCGCGGATGTTGTGCATGCCAGCGCCCAGCGTGATCGCCTGAAGGCGCTGAGGCTGGTCTTGCCCGCTCTGGGCTGAGGCCATTGCGCCGGCCAAGGCCGCCAATATCGCCGCAGCGCTGCCCAAGCAGCGGGCCAGGCTGGGCAATGTCTTGATATATGTCATGTCTAGACCTCGGGAAATCCACTACATTGGCTTAGCCTGGTGATCGGGTCGGCGGGTGCCGGCGCAGGCCTGCACAAGGTCTATTTCAACATGCCGACCCCGACCGAGACCGTTGTGCCATTCAGTTTGCCGCTTTCGCCCGCTTCGGGCATCTTGGACGACCCCGCCGAGCAGCGCCGATTTACCCGCTATGCCGTCGACGCGTCGGGCGAGCGTATCGCCGACTCAGCGCTGCGAATCAGCGGCATGCACTGTGCCGCCTGCGCCGCTTTGATCGAGCAGGCCTTGACCAAGGTCGATGGTGTGCTTGATGCACAGGTCAGCGCTGCCGGCGAGCGCGCTCGTGTGCGCTGGAGCCCGCAGCGCACGTGCCTGGCCGATGTCGTCGCGGCGATCGGCGCTGCTGGCTATGGCGCCACCCCTGACCTGGCGCTAGACGCGCGAGAGGCTCGCCAGCTCGAGCACCGCGCAGCGATCTGGCAACTGTTCGTGGCTGCTTTCTGTGCCATGCAAGTGATGATGATGTCCACCCCCAGCTATGTGGCTGGTCCGGGCGAGTTGGCGCCTGACCTGCGCCAGTTGCTCAACTGGGGCGGCTGGTTGCTGACCTTGCCGGTGATGGTGTTCTCGGCAGCGCCTTTCCTCAGCGGCGCCTGGCGCAGCCTGCGGGTACGTCGAATCGGCATGGATGTGCCAGTGGCCCTTGGGATCTTGGTCACCTTTGTCGCCAGCAGCGGCGCGACATTTGCGCCTGACAGCTTGTTCGGTGGCGAGGTCTATTTCGACTCGTTGACCATGTTTGTCAGCTTTTTGCTGGCGGGCCGATTGCTCGAGACCCGCGCTCGGCACCGGGTTGCCCAGGTGCTCGAGACCGCGCTGTCTGGTATGCCAGACACCGCGATGCGCCTGGGACCCGACAACCAGATCCAGGTGGTGAGCGTGCAGCGCCTGGCACCGGACGACCTGGTGCGTGTACCCGTCGGTGAACCTTTTCCGGCGGATGGGCGGCTGATCGAGGGCAGTACCCGGGCCGACGAATCACTGCTGAGCGGCGAAAGTCTGGGTGTCGCCAAGCCTTGCGGTGCGGCGGTGGTGGCCGGCAGCGTGAATCTGGGTGCGCCGGTGCTGATGCGCGTTGAACGCGTCGGCGCCGACACCCGACTCGAGGCCATCGTTGCGCTGATGCGCGACGCGATGAGCCAGCGTCCGGCGCTGGCTCGCGCAGCGGACCGTTGGGCTGGGCCATTTCTTTGGGCTGTGCTGCTGCTCGCAGCAGGCGCGGCCGCGGTTTGGAGTGTGGTCGATCCGGCGCGGGCGGTCTGGGTGGCCGTCTCGGTGTTGATCGTCACCTGCCCCTGTGCGTTGTCGTTGGCCGCACCTTCGGCACTGCTGGCGGCGGCCAGTGCGCTGGCGCGGCGCGGCGTGTTGCTGCAGCGGCTAGACGCTCTGGAGGCGTTGACCACGGTCCGACGCTTTTATTTCGACAAAACCGGCACGTTGACCGACGAGCACCTGCAGTGGACCGGCATGCTGCGGGTGGACGGCACCAGCGAGGTTTTCAGCGACGCCGAGCTGATGGTTCGAGCTGCCGGACTGGCCGCCTGGTCCAGTCATCCTCTGTCCAAGGCGCTGGTGTTGGCCGGCGCGAGCGTCGACCTTGGCAAGCCATCAGGCAGCAGTCTGGATTGGCATGATGTTCAGGAACTGGCTGGCCAAGGCTTGCAGGCGCTGGACTCCGAAGGCCGATGCTGGCGCTTGGGTCGGGTCGATTTCGTCGCGACGGTCGACGCAGTCGGCGGCGCGCTTGGCTCGGCAGCGATCGATGGCCGCGCCTCAACCTGGCTGGCTTGCGACAAGCAGTTGCTGGCGCGCTTTGACTTCGACGAGGCCTTGCGGCCCGACGCACGCGCTGCGGTGGATGCGTTGCGCGCGCGCGGTCTGGAAGTGGTGCTGTTGTCGGGTGACAGGCCAGAGCGGGCGGCTCGAATGGGTGCGCTGCTGGCGGTAACCGACGTGATCGGCGGCGCCACGCCCGAGCGCAAACTGACCGAACTGGCGGCTGCGCAAGCCAGCGGCCTTCGGGTCGCGATGGTCGGTGACGGCATCAACGATGCGCCAGTGCTGGCGCGCGCCGATGTGTCCTTCGCGATGGGGCAGGGTGCGTTGGTGGCGCGAGCCCAGGCCGACGCGGTCGTGGCGTCAAGCCGGTTGGGCGATCTGGTGTTGATGCACGATCTGGCGCGGCGAACGATGGCGGTGGTGCGACAGAACCTGCTGTGGGCCGCGGTGTACAACGGCGCCTGCATCCCGTTGGCGCTGTTGGGTTGGCTGCCACCCTGGGCGGCGGGGCTGGGCATGGCCAGCAGTTCGCTGCTGGTGGTCGGCAACTCGCTGCGACTGGCACGTTGAAGCGCTGAGTCTATGGACATCCTCTACCTGCTGATCCCGCTGTCGGCCGTGCTGGTGCTGCTGATTCTGGGTCTTTTCGGCTGGGCTTTGCACCACGGTCAGTTTGACGATGTCGAGCGCGAAGGCCTGCGCATCTTGGATCAACAGGGCTTGGGGGTTGATGTCAATCAAACTCAGCGCCAGGGTCGACCCGAACAATCCCCACATTCAAAGTCTGGTCAATCATGAAATCATCGAAGGAGGGGTCAATGCATAGCAACGCCACAAGCAATCCACCCACATACAGCGACACCGTTGTGCGTGCATTTGCACTGGTTGCGGTGCTGTGGGGTATCGTCGGCATGCTGGTAGGCGTGGTCATTGCCGCCGAACTGGCCTGGCCCGAGATCAGCTTGGGCATTCCCTGGCTGAGTTATGGACGCTTGCGGCCCTTGCACACCAACGCGGTGATCTTTGCTTTCGGCGGTTGTGCACTCTTCGCCACCAGCTACCACGTGGTGCAGCGCACCTGCCAGACCCGGCTTTTCCTGCCAGGACTGGCGATGTTCACCTTCATCGGCTGGCAGGTGGTGATCTTGGCCGCGGCGATTTCGCTGCCGCTGGGGTTCACCCAGGGCAAGGAATATGCTGAACTGGAATGGCCGATCGACATCTTGATCGCCGTGGTCTGGGTCGCTTATGCAGTGGTCTTCTTCGGGACTGTGGGGACGCGAAAAATCCGACATATCTACGTCGCCAACTGGTTTTTTGGCGCTTTCATCATCGCGGTGGCGCTGCTGCACATCGTCAACAGCGCGGCGATTCCGGTCAGCCTGACCAAGAGCTATTCGGCCTATGCTGGCGTGCAAGACGCGATGGTGCAGTGGTGGTATGGCCACAACGCGGTTGGCTTCTTCCTGACCGCCGGCTTCCTCGGCATGATGTATTACTACATCCCGAAGCAGGCTGGCCGACCGGTCTACAGCTACCGTCTGTCGATCGTCCACTTCTGGGCCTTGATCTTTACCTATATGTGGGCCGGCCCGCACCACCTGCACTACACGGCTTTGCCCGATTGGGTGCAGAGCGTTGGCATGATCTTCTCGCTGGTGCTGCTCGCGCCGAGCTGGGGCGGCATGATCAACGGCATCATGACGCTGTCTGGCGCCTGGCACAAACTGCGTGACGACCCGATCCTGAAATTTCTGATCGTCTCGCTGTCGTTCTACGGCATGTCGACCTTCGAGGGGCCGATGATGTCGATCAAGACTGTCAACGCGCTGTCTCACTACACCGACTGGACCGTGGGCCATGTGCACTCGGGCGCGCTCGGCTGGGTCGGCATGATTTCGATCGGCTCGCTCTACCACCTGATCCCACGCATGTTCGGCAAGGACAAGATGTTCAGCATGCGGGCGGTCGAGTTGCATTTCTGGATCGCGACGATTGGCATCGTGCTCTACATCGCGGCGATGTGGATCGCCGGCGTGATGCAGGGCTTGATGTGGCGAGCGGTCAACCCCGACGGCACCCTGGTCTACAGCTTCGTCGAGAGCGTCAAGGCAACTTACCCGTTCTACGTGATCCGTTTGGGCGGCGGCGTGCTTTACCTGGGTGGCATGCTGATCATGGCTTGGAACGTCGTGATGACGGTCAAGGGCGCCAAGGCTGCCACAGCCCGAATCCCGATGGTTGCGGCGGCTCACGCCTGACGACAAGGAACACATTCAGATGGCACAGCTCCATGCTCCCGTAGGTCACGAGAAGATCGAGACCAACAATTTCTTGATGATCGTGCTGATCTTGTTGGCGCTGCTGTTTGGCGGCCTGGTCGAGATCGTGCCGCTGTTCTTTCAGCGCAGCACCACGCAGCCGATCGATGGCCTCAAGCCCTACACCTCGCTACAACTGGCTGGGCGAGACATCTACTTGCGTGAGGGTTGTTACAACTGCCACTCGCAGATGATCCGACCGTTCCGGGCTGAGACGCTACGTTACGGCCCTTACTCGGTGGCCGGTGAATTCGTCTACGACCACCCGTTTCAGTGGGGCAGCAAGCGCACCGGTCCCGATCTGCACCGCGTCGGTGGCAAATACAGCGACGAGTGGCACCGCATCCACCTGAACAACCCCCGCGACCTGGTGCCTGAGAGCAACATGCCGGCCTATGCTTGGCTGAGCACAGGCCAGCTCGACCCGGTTGACATGGCCTCCAAGATGAAGGCGCTGCGCATTGTCGGCGTGCCTTATACCGACGAAGAGATCGCCAAGGCCGGTGACGAGGTCAAGGGCAAGAGCGAACTCGATGCAGTGGTCGCCTATCTGCAGGTGCTGGGCACTTCGCGCAAATGAGCAGCCTCGGAGCGAAAAATCATGGATGTCAATGATCTGCGCAGCGTGACCACGCTGTTCATGTTCGGGGTCTTCGTCGGCATCGTGGTCTGGGCGCTGGCGGGCAAGCGCCAGGCCCAGTTCGACGAAGCTGCCCAACTGCCGTTCGCCGAACCCGATGACGCGCGCATTTCGGTGCTCCAAGGAGAGAAACAATGAGTGATTTCGTCAGCATCGGTTGGGCCTGGTATGCCGGTGGCATCACGGCTGCCGGGTTGTTGTTCTGTGTCTTCATCCTGCTGGTCGCCAGCAAGCGCAAGGTGATGGCCAACGACAACACCACCGGACATGTCTGGGACGAAGATCTGCGCGAACTCAACAATCCGTTGCCGCGCTGGTGGATGTGGCTGTTCGTGATCACGGTGGTCTTTTCTGCGGTCTATCTGGCGCTCTATCCAGGCCTTGGCACGCTGCCAGGCAGCTTCAAGTGGTCCAGCACAGGCCAATGGCAGGCCGAGCAGGACAAGGCACATGCGACGATGGCACCGGTCTATGCCAAGTTCAGCGCGATGCCAGCGGCCGAACTGGCCAAGGATGCGCAGGCCATGGGTATTGGCGAGCGACTGTTCATCAACAACTGTGCGCAGTGCCATGGCTCTGATGCCCACGGCAGCAAGGGTTTTCCCAACCTGACCGACAGCGACTGGCTCGGCGGCAGCGGCGCGGACTACATTGAGAAGGCTGTCACGGGAGGACGCATTGGCATGATGCCGCCGATGGCCGCTGCGGTGGGCAGTGCTGATGACGTCAAGAACGTTGCCAACTATGTCTTGAGCTTGTCGGGCAGCGCGCACAACAACCTGGCGGCGCAACTTGGCAAACCGAAGTTCGCCGCCTGCGCCGCCTGTCATGGCGCGGACGGACGCGGCAACCAGGCGTTGGGTGCGCCCAATCTGACCGACAAGGTCTGGCTCCACGGCTGGGGTGAAGCGGCGGTGACCGCGATGGTCAACCAGGGCAAGACCAATGTGATGCCCAAGTTCGAGGGCAGGCTCAGCGCCGAACAGATCCACGTGCTGGCTGCCTATGTCTGGAACCTGTCGCAAGCCACGGCCGTGGCGGTCAGGTAAGTTGACGCGGTCCACGGCTTCATGAAAGACCCTGATGGCCTGATGCCGCCTGTCATCACCACGCCGCAACAGCGTCAGAGCGCTGATGTGCTGGAGGGTGACGATGCCAAGGTGGCGGTGGTCTCGCTGTACCAGAAACAACAGCGGATCTACCCGCGCGCCGTCAGCGGTCTTTTCGCCACTTGGCGCTGGTCGCTGGTCTGGTTGACGCAGTTGTTGTTCTACGGTCTGCCCTGGTTGCAGTGGAACCAGCGCCAAGCGGTCTTGTTTGACCTGGGTTCGCGCCGGTTCTACATCGGTCCGTTGCTGCTGTACCCGCAGGACTTCATCTACCTGACCGGCATTCTGGTCATCTCGGCTTATGCCTTGTTCCTGTTCACCGCGGTGGCTGGGCGACTGTGGTGCGGTTTTGCCTGTCCGCAGACGGTGTACACCGAGATCTTCATGTGGGTGGAGAAAAAAATCGAAGGTGACCGCATTGCGCGCATGAGGCTGGATGCCAGTGGCTGGAGCCTGGACAAGCTCTGGCGCAAGAGTGCCAAGCAATTGGTCTGGATCGGGCTTGGGTTGTGGACCGGTTTCACCTTCGTTGGCTACTTCACGCCGATCCATACCCTGGCCTCCGAGGCCTTGAGTCTGGGTTTCGGTCCTTGGGAGTGGTTTTGGGTCTTGTTCTACAGCCTGGCAACCTACGGCAATGCAGGCTTCATGCGCGAGCAGGTCTGCAAGTACATGTGCCCGTACGCACGATTCCAGAGTGCGATGTTCGACCGAGACACCTTGATCATCAGCTACGACAGCGAGCGCGGTGAGCCGCGTGGTTCGCGCTCGCGCAAAGCCGAGCCCAAGACACTGGGCCTGGGCTCGTGCATAGACTGCAGTCTGTGCGTTCAGGTCTGCCCCACTGGCATCGACATCCGCCAGGGTTTGCAATACGAGTGCATAGGTTGTGCTGCCTGCATCGACGTTTGCGACAGCGTGATGGACAAGATGAACTACCCGCGAGGCCTGATTCGCTACGACACCCAGAACGGCCTGGCGCAGCATCTGAGCCCGCGCCAGCGTTTGGCGCGGATCTTCAGGCCGCGCGTGCTGGTCTACACCGCAATCCTCGGGCTGATCGTGCTCGGTTTTGCCATCAGCTTGGCGCTGCGTCATCCGTTCAAGGTTGATGTGGTTCGAGACCGCGGCGCGCTCGCCAGGCAGGTCGACGAGGGTCAGATCGAGAATGTCTACCGCCTGCAGATCATGAACGCCACCGAGAAATTTCAGCGTTACCAGATCTCCGTGAAGGGACTGGCCGGCGTCAGCCTGGCGGCATCGCCCGAGATTCATCTCGAGCCTGCACAAGCGCGTTGGGTGACGCTGGCTGTGCGCATCCCGCCGGAGACTGCGCAGGCGACCGCTGCTGGGGCCCATCCGATCCACTTCGACATCGGCCTGGTCAGTGTCGACGTCAGTGGCAAGATCATCAGCGGTGCTACGCTGAGCGAGAAATCAACTTTTGTCGTGCCGCGCTGAGCGTCGGCCAGGAGCGTTTCAACATGAAAAACTCTGCGGAAATCCGCTCGTCGACGGTCGCGGCAATGTCTGGTGGCGTGGCCGACCGGTCCATCGCGATGTCGCACCCAACGCCTTGGTGGCGCGTTGGCATGGTGTGGTTGGTCGTCGGCGGCCCGGCCGTGGTGGTGGTCGCGAGCCTGGGCACGGCGGTGGTGGCCTACCGAGGTGCTGACGTGGTGCTGTTGGAGACGGCTTCTGCGCGAGATGTGCCTGTTCGACCCACCGGCCAGACGCCAGCGCTGACGGCCCGCAACCATGCGGCCACTGCGGCAGCGGCTCGTTGAAGCGGCAGCACAGGATGGCAGCGGGCAAGCGACGACTGCGGGTGATGGCCGTGCTGTGGCCCGCGTTTCTGATGGCCGGTGTGCTCGAGACGCTGGTGTTCGCTTTGGTCGATCCGTCCAGCCTGCACGGATTTGGCGGCGCCCCGGTCGAGTGGTCGAACTCTGGCGTCTACACGCTGGCGTTCTTTGTGTTCTGGGTTGTGATTGCGGCAGCCGGTACCTTGACACAGCTGCTGGCTTTGAGCGCCGATGACCTGAACGCCAACGATTCAGCTACGCCGCCACCGTCGTGACCTTGGTTTGCAGGCTGTGACTTGGGCCAAATCCGGTGGCCGAGCGGCCGTCGTTCCTGCGCCTAGCAGTTCGTGCCGTTGACCAGTTTTTCCAGCTTTTCCTGGGCCAAAATGCGGATTTGCCGCTGTTTGACGTCGAGGATGCCTTCTTCCTGGAATTTGCTGAAGGTGCGGCTGACCGTCTCGAGTTTGAGCCCCAGGTAGCTGCCGATTTCTTCGCGCGTCATGCGCAGGATCAGCGACGAGGCCGAGAAGCCGCGAGCCTGCAGTCGCTGGGTCAGGTTCAGCAGGAAAGCCGCCAATCGCTCTTCGGCCCGCATGCTGCCGAGCAGCAGCATCACACCGTGGTCGCGCACGATCTCGCGGCTCATGATCTTGTGGAACTGGTGCTGCAGTTCGGTGAACTCGCGCGACAGACCTTCGAGCTGGTTGTACGGGATCACGCAGACCTGCGAGTCCTCCAGCGCCACCGCATCGCAGGTGTGGTTGTCGGTGCTGATGCCGTCGAGCCCGAGCAACTCGCCGGCCATCTGGAAACCGGTGACCTGATCGCGCCCGTCCTCAGACGACACCCGGGTCTTGAAGAAACCGGTGCGAACCGCATAGAGCGACAGAAAAGTCTCCCCTGCGCGGAACAGCGATTCGCCTCTTGCGACGGCGCGCCGGTTGGCCACCAAGGTGTCGAGTCGCTCCAGGTTCTCGCGCGACAGGCCCACCGGCAAGCACAGCTCACGCAGGTTGCAACTCGAGCAGGCCACTTTGAAGGGTTCGAGTCGAAGTCTTGGCGATTCAGCAGTAGAGTTCATAGCGCATTGTGTGCGCGACTGACGCACTTGTCATTGATCAATTTGTGATGTATCGGCGGCAACCGACCTGTTGGACCCAATCGGCCAAGCCTGGCCATTGTTCGAGCAGTTGCGCCGGCGAGGCTTGAGCTAAGTCAAGGTGCGACCTGTTCAATTTGGCACAGTCTGGGCGATGTTGAAGACCGCTGCCGACCAAGTTCCTGTGCTGACCGAAGCGATGTTGCGTCGCCTGGACAGACCGGGCCCGCGCTACACCTCGTATCCCACCGCAGACCGATTCGTCGAGGCCTTTGGCCCTTCGGATTACGCGCAGGCGCTGGCCCATCGGGTATCGGGGGCGGTTGTCGGTGGCAAACCACCGCTGTCGATCTATGTGCACATCCCTTTCTGTGAATCGGTGTGTTATTACTGCGCCTGCAACAAGGTGATCACCAAACACCACGAGCGAGCCGCCGAGTACCTGGAGGTACTGGCGCAGGAGGTGGCACTCAATGCGTCGGTGTTGGGTGGCGGGCAGGCGGTGACTCAGCTGCATCTGGGTGGCGGCACGCCCACTTTCCTCAGCGACGCCGAACTCAGCAGTTTGATGGCGATGTTGGGCCGGGCTTTCCGCCTGGCGCCTGGTGCCGAGGTGTCGATCGAGGTCGATCCGCGCACGGCCTCGCCCGATCGCCTGCGCCACTTTGCCAAGCTCGGGTTCAACCGTTTGAGCTTTGGCGTGCAGGATTTCGATGCTGATGTGCAGAAGGCGGTGCACCGGGTGCAGCCCTTCGAGTCGGTTCGGGACTTGATGCTTGCCGCGCGCGAGATCGGCTTCGAATCGATCAACGCGGATCTGATCTACGGCCTGCCCAAACAGACCCCTGAGTCGTTTGCCCGAACGGTCAATCAGGTGGCTGAGTTACGGCCAGACCGCATCGCGCTCTATGCCTATGCTCACTTGCCGCAGCGCTTCAAACCGCAGCGACGCATCGTCATCGAGCAGTTGCCGCCGCCGGACCACCGGGTGCAGATGCTCGGCGGCGCGATGGCGGGTTTTGTGGCACAGGGTTACACCTACATCGGCATGGACCACTTTGCGCTGCCCGAGGATTCGCTCGCCGTGGCCAAGCGGCAGGGCCGCTTGCACCGCAACTTCCAGGGCTACAGCACCCAGCCCGACTGCGATCTGGTCGCACTCGGTGTGTCGGCCATTGGTCGCATGGGTGCGACTTATAGCCAGAATGCCAAGACCCTGGACGAGTACTATGACGCGGTGCGCCAAGGCCAGTTTCCGGTGGTCAGAGGTTTGGCGTTGACGCGCGATGATCTGGTCCGCCGGGCGGTGGTGATGGCGCTGATGTGCCAGGGCCGGTTGGAGTTCGAAGCGATTGAACTTGCCCACTTGATCCGCATGAACGACTATTTCAAGACCGAACTCGCTGAACTTGCAGAGTTGCAGACCTTGGGGCTTTGCGAGCTGACGACCGAGTCTGTGCAGGTCACCGCCACGGGCTGGTACTTCGTGCGCGCGGTGGCCATGGTGTTCGACCGCCATCTGCGGGCAGACAAATTGCGAGAGCGCTTTTCTCGCATCATCTGAGTCGGGTATGGATCAGGCGCTGCTGCTCAGCGCGGTCTTGATGGGCTTTGCGGGCTCGCCGCATTGCTTGGCAATGTGCGGCGCAGCCTGCACCGCCGTCGGCTCTGGCCGGCGTGGCCTGTTGCCCTTTCATCTCGGTCGATTGATCGCCTACTCGGCCGCTGGCGCGCTGGCCGCTGCCAGCGTGGGCAGTTTGGCTGTGCTGGGCCAGGCCGTGGCGGGATTGCGGCCGCTGTGGACCTTGGTCCATATCGCGGCGCTGGCGCTGGGTTTGTTCCTGCTGTGGCAAGGCCGGCAACCGGCCTGGATGGTCCGGCTAGGTCGAACCCGAACTCAAGTGCCGAGCCGTAGCGGGCCTTGGCAGGTGATCCAGGGTCCGGCACGCAGCGCTGGCATCGGGCTGGCCTGGGTCGCCTGGCCCTGCGGCCTGCTGCAATCGGCCTTGCTGGTCGCGGCTCTGGCCAACACGCCCTGGCGTGGCGCGCTGGTGATGGCAGGATTTGCCGGCGCTTCAGCGGCGGGTCTGTTGCTGGGTCCGGCGCTGTGGTGGCGGCTATCGGGCGGCCGCGCGAACGCCACGGCTTGGTCGACCAAGACGGCCGTTCGCTGGGCTGGTGCTGCGCTGATGCTGGCCTCGGCCTGGGCGCTGGGCCACGGCTTGTGGACCCGGGCTGTGGCTTGGTGCCTGGGCTGAAGTCGATCGAACACCTCTCTGGCGCTTCAAAGGACATTGCTGGGCCGCACAAGAAAAACGCCCGGGAGATGCCGGGCCTCGAGTCTGACAGGCCGCGAACGGCCTGTGCGAGATCACTTCTTGGGCGGGGTGCCACCAGTTGTAGCGCCGGTCGTGGGAGGCTTGCCGCCAGCGGCAGGGCCGGGCGCGCCGCCGGTGGTCGTGGCAGTTGTGTTTCCAGGCTTGGCGTTGGTGTTTTGAGCGAAGGCGCCGGTGGCGCACATCGCCGCGATCAGAGCGGCCAGGAACTTGTTCCTGGGAGTCCTTGTAAAGTGTTTAAACAAGCGCATACGTTCTGAATGCTCATGAAAAACGCCTCTTCGGTTTGATCGGTTGACGCCATCTCGGCGCTCAAGAGCGCTGTCTTCGCGCAGTGATGTCGGGTCGATCTACCGCGGTCCAAAGACAAACGCCCGGGCGATGCCGGGCGTCGGGTCTGACAGGCCGCGAACGGCCCCTCGGCTGCGCCGAGATTACTTCGAAGCCTTGTCGGCGGGCTTGTCGGCCTTCTTCTCTTCTTTCTTGTCAGCCTTCTTCTCTTCTTTCTTCTCAGCCTTGTCGGCCTTCTTCTCAGCCTTCTTCTCAGCCTTGGCAGGCGAAGCGGCAGCGGCAGGCGCAGCAGCCTTTTCTTCCTTCTTGGCAGGTGCTTGCGCGAAGGCGCCAGCGGCGAACAGGGTGGCGATCAGAGCGGCGAGGAGCTTGTTCATGGTGGTATTCCTAATAAAGTGTTGAAAATGCCAGTCTGCATTGGGCTGGCCATGGTCAAACGTTGTGGCGAGTCAGTCGGTTGACAGACTTGGTGACATAAAATCACCGGGTTTTCCTCAACCAGCGCAGAGCGCGGAGCCAAAGCATATGTACCAACACATCAAAGTGCCCCAAGGCGGGCAGAAGATCACGGTCAACGCCGACTACTCGCTCAACGTCCCGGACCAGCCGATCATCCCGTTCATCGAGGGCGACGGCACCGGCCTCGACATCACCCCGGTGATGATCAAGGTGGTCGATGCGGCGGTGGCCAAGGCCTACGGCGGCGCCAAGAAGATCCACTGGATGGAGATCTACGCTGGCGAGAAGTCGACCAAGATCTACGGTCCCGATGTCTGGCTGCCCGAGGAATCGCTGGCCGTGCTGCGCGAGTATGTGGTCTCGATCAAAGGCCCGCTGACAACCCCTGTGGGCGGCGGCATCCGTTCGCTCAACGTCGCGCTGCGCCAGGAACTCGACCTCTACGTCTGCCTGCGTCCGGTGCAGTACTTCAAGGGCGTGCCCTCACCGGTCAAAGAGCCACACAAGATCGACATGGTGATTTTCCGCGAAAACTCGGAAGACATCTACGCCGGCATCGAGTGGGAAGCCGAGAGCGACAAGGCCAAGAAGATCATCAAGTTCCTGCAGGACGAGATGGGCGTCAAGAAGATCCGCTTCCCCGACACCTCGGGCATCGGCATCAAGCCGGTCTCGCGCGAGGGTACCGAGCGTCTGGTTCGCAAGGCGATCCAGTACACGATCGACAACGACAAGCCCAGTCTGACCATCGTGCACAAGGGCAACATCATGAAGTACACCGAGGGTGGCTTCCGTGATTGGGCTTATGGCCTGGCGCAGAAGGAGTTCGGTGCCGAGTTGATCGACGGCGGCCCGTGGTGCCAGTTCAAGAATCCGAAGACCGGCAAGATGATCACGGTCAAGGATTCGATTGCCGACGCTTTCCTGCAGCAGATCCTGCTGCGCCCGGCCGAGTACTCGGTGATCGCCACGCTCAACCTGAACGGCGACTACATCTCCGACGCGCTGGCCGCGCAGGTCGGCGGCATCGGCATCGCCCCAGGCGCCAACCTGTCGGATTCGATCGCCTGCTTCGAAGCCACCCACGGCACCGCGCCCAAGTACGCCGGCAAGGACTACGTCAACCCGGGCTCGGAGATCCTGTCGGCCGAGATGATGCTGCGCCACATGGGCTGGACTGCCGCGGCCGATTTGATCATCGCGTCGATGGAGCGCTCGATCGCCAGCAAGAAGGTCACCTATGACTTCGCGCGCTTGATGGATGGCGCGACCCAGGTGTCTTGTTCAGGCTTTGGTCAGGTGATGATCGACCACATGTGATCTCGTTCCACGGCGTCTCATGACGCCCCGTAAGCCCCTGATTTTGTTGAAGAAATCAGGGGCTTTTGCTTTTCAGCTCGTCTCACGGCCGACCACGAAATCCCGCCACTTTGGAGGGGAAATTGACGGGAGTCGCGGAGGAAAAACCTCCAAATTCCTCCATTTGGAGGTGGCCGAAAGCAGACGAGAGAAAGCGCATGAGACTGAGCAACTACACCCTGTCCCCGACCCGGATCAACAACGCCAAGCCCAAAGGCAAGCTCTACAAACTCACCGATGGTGGTGGGCTTTTCATCGAGGTCAGCGCGGCGGGTCTGAAGACCTGGCGATACCAATACCGCTTCGGTGGTGTCCGCCGGGAGGTCACGATCGGCAAATTCCCAGAGGTTGGCGTCGCCGATGCCCGGGACCGCCACTTCGAGTTGCGATCTCTGTTGGAGCGTGGCCTTGATCCGCTCGACTCCCGGCGCCAGAAGCTGAGTGAGCAGAAGGAGCGCGCCTCCGAGGGCAAGTCGGCCGGCAACGACTTTGAGGCGTTCTCCAAGCGTTGGGTCCGCGAGCGGCTGACGACCAAGTCGGAAACCTACCGCAAGCAGGTCGAGTCCCGACTCGAACGGTTCATCTGGCCTGCAATCGGAACCCGTGCACTGAACGTTGTTCGCCCGGCCGACGTGCTGGAGATCATCGAAGCCCGGCGTGATACACCGAAGACCGCTGAGGGCGTGCGAGCCATCATCCAGCAGATCTACAACTACGCCATCCAGAAGCTGCTGGTGGAAGTGAACCCCGCGCTGCCGCTGCGCGGGGTGATCGAGGTGCCGCCGGCCGAGCACCATCGCCACCTGAGCGAGCCCGAACTGGGCGCCTTCTGGCGGTCCGTTGAGCGGCAGGGCGCGCACTTCGCAACCATCGCATCGACGAAGCTGTTGATGTACAGCATGTGCCGCAAGTCGGAGGTCCTGCGCGCGCGGTGGCGGGAGTTCGACCTGGGGAAAGGGCAGTGGGATCTGCCGGCCGAGCGCATGAAGATGAAGCAGCCGCATCGCGTCTACCTGTCGCGCCAGGCGGTCGAGCTGCTGACCTTGCTGAAAGCGCTGGGGTCGGAGCCGCAGGCCTACGTCTTCCCATCGATCCTTCGGTCGTCGGTGCCACTGGGCGAAGCGACGCTGAACCACTTCTTCAAGCGCCTCGACTTCGGCGTCACGGACTTCTCGCCGCACGGCACACGCGGCACAGCGGCGACGCTGCTGCGTGAGCACGGGTTCAGTCGGGATGTCGTGGAACTGCTGCTGGCGCACGCGGAGCGCAACAAGGTCACCGCTGCCTACCACCACCACGAGATGGCCGAGGAGCGGCGACGTGCGCTCCAGTATCTGGCCGATCAGATCGAAAGACTGGCCGCGGCGACGGCCGCCACCGCCAGCGCGGAACCACCCACCGCGTCCCGTCAGTCGACTGCCACGGCTTGATGGGCTGCGGTCAGCAGGGGAGCCGCATGGAAGCTTTGAAAAGAAGGACTTGTCGTAGTTGGGCTGCGATATCAGCGCTCCCGTCAAGGCTGAACTTCCGGACATACGCTGCGGGGTGAGCAACCTGGCACTACAGCAATGGTCGAACGCGAGGAACTTCGCGGAGCAGGCTGTGGCGTTGGCGAGGATGCTGGGGCGAAGTCTGTCCGGCTTCGAAGCGACCGCGATGCTCCCGAAGCTCGTAGGGCGCTGACGGGCTGAACGCACTGTTTCGGGTGGCAAGTTCTGCCTCAGGAGACAACATTGGCGGGGATGGATTTTCAGATCGAGGCGGAGGGAGTACGCTTTGCGCCCGGGAAACTGCAGACATGCGAAAGCTCATCTTTATCGGCATCGTCGCTGTCGGCGCGCTGGTCGGGTTGCTCGCCGCCGCCAACGACGATTGGGCGACACGGACGGTCCTTGGTACGGTGGGAGCCCTCTTCGGTGCAGCCATTGGAGGCGCCTTGACACGACTCGGTTGGTCGAAGAAGGCGCTTTCATGGCAAAGCGACCCGATCCCTGGTATGGGCGTGACATCAGAGGATTTGGCCGCCAACTTCTGGCGCGACAATGGTCACCCGCCGTTCATGAAACCGCCTGACGCGGATTCGGATCCAGGGAGCCCTCGCTAAGGTGGTGAGCAGGCCTGTTCTGCAGTTTTCGGGCGAGGCCCTGCGGACCCCGGCTCAGATGACCCCCGCGTTCCCTCGGCGTGACCCAGCCTCGGGAGAGGGTGCCTTGTCAGACTGAACTGGGGTTGCCGCCGTACGTCAGCATTCGGGTGCGGGATCGAGTGGCCTTTCACGACCCACAACATCCGATGCCGCTCGCCGCGCCGCCGACCGGAGTGCAGCGATAGCAGTCGGTGATTGCCACTCACCGAATTCCCCTTCGGGGCCACACTCCGGTCATGCAGGCTTTCGATGGGCTTCGCGTCACGGGAGCCGAGCCGCGAGTCGAGTCGGAGCCATGGGAGTTGTTGCTATGCAGGTGCAGGATGCCGACCGCTCGAACTGGATGTGGATCTTCGGCTACGGCTCTCTGATGTGGGACGGGTGGGAGTCCGAGTTCGTCTGCCAGGAGCGCGCGATGGCGACGTTGTCCGGCTACCGTCGAGCCTTTAACAAGCTGTCGGTGGCGAATTGGGGAACGAAGGAAGCGCCGTGCCCGACGCTCAATCTCCAGGCAGATCGCGAAGCCTCGTGCCAGGGGATGGCCTTCGCGTTTGCGGCCGTGGATAAGGACGCGGTCCTTGCCCGCCTGCAGAAGCGCGAGGGAAAGAGCTTCGTGCTGACGCCGCTCTCCGTCCGGCTCGATGACGGCATGCAGGTCGATGCCTACGCCCCGCTATACAACGGCAGGAACCTGCGCTCCGACCTCAAGCTCGACGATCAGGTCCGGATGGTTCGAGCCGCGCGCGGGACAAGCGGCTCGGGCATCGACTACGTCAAGGGGATCGCCGAAAGTCTCGAAGCCCTCGGCATTGATGACCCGGCCGTGCGCTCCCTGCGGGACGCGCTGGGCCTCGCCACCGGGACGTGATGCGGGGGCGCGCCTACTTGCTCGCGGGCGTGCTGGCGGGAACTGGCGCGGGGGCCGTTTGGCCGGATGCAGGCTGCGCGGGCGGGCGTTGCACCTGCTGCATCGTCGGCACCGTGAGGCCCTTGTGCAAGAGTTCGGTGCTGCCGCCGGAGTTCCGCGGGTTGTTGTCTTTCATAGCGCTGCCCTTTTCGAGGTTGATGGAGATGAACACGACGGAGAGGATCATCGCAAGCAGGAAGGATGTGGCCGACATGTAGTTGAGGACTCTGGTGCCGCGATCCCAGAGGTTTCCGCTCCGGAGCGCGTCGTCGTCGGCTTGCATGTAGTAGGCGTAGGCGCGGCATTTCTGCGCCTCCAGCGCCTGGCTGCTGACGAGGAACGAGATGATCGTGGCGCAGGTCGCGGCGGTGAACAGCACCCACGACCAGGATAGCGTCCACGGGGCCGCTGCGCTCTGGATCGGCACGAAGTCCTTCAGGAAGCCGACGGAGAGCGCGAGACCCGCGCTTGAAAACGTCAGGACCGCCTTGTCGAAGTTCTCCGAGCTGGAGACTTCGCGCTTGTTGATCTCGGCGACGTGGTCGGCGTAGACCTTCCTGATCTCGTCGCTGACTTCAGGCGGTGCCGTCACGGATCACTTCTTTCCGTCGCCCTGCTTGGGCGAGGGCGATGGCGGTCGCGTGACCAGCGTGGGCACGGGCAAGCCGCCGCCTACCTTGGTCGGCTCGTGTTCCAGGAGGCCCCGCTGCGGGATGGAGGGGGGTGTGGTCTTGCTCATGGCGATCTCCGGCGCGTGGTCGAGCGCGCGTTTAGTAGCGGCTCACTCCGGCGGTCTGGCGGTTCCAGTTCTGCCGGATGTGCTCGCTGACCTCGGTGGTGAGGCCGTACCAAGCCGCATCATTGTTGGTCGCGTCGATGACGATCAGGGTGTCGTTCGAGTCCTGCGCGCGCCGCACGATCTCGGCGGCCTGCTTGGCGGTGTACGTCGAGCTGACGAACCACAGCGAGTACTGAGCCTTGGCCCACGAGCCGAGTCCCTTGATCGCGGTGATGACGCGGTCGTAGTTCTGGCCGGGATTCTTCAGGTCATAGGAGATGAACAGGTTGTTCATGGCGGCACCTTCACTTGCCTTTCGGCTTCGGTTTGATGGTTTCGACAACGGTCGTTGCCGGACGGCGCTGCGCTTCCTTGACGGGGACGAACTGGCCTGACTTCGCGTCGCGACCGACCTTGAACCCGCTGGAACCGCCGCTCTTTCCCTTGCTCATACGGACCTCCGATTTAGGTTGACTGGGGGGACGCGACAAGTTTACAATAAATATCAAAAATAGAGAACGACAACTGACAAGGAGACCAGCGCAGCCATGCTCGCGGACCGCCTCAAACTGGCACGGAAAAAGACCGGGATGTCCTTGCGGGACTTGGCGGAGGCGATGGGCAACCTCGTCACCGCGCAGGCGATCGGCAAGTACGAACGCGGCGAGAGCGTCCCCAGTTCCGGCGTGCTGCTGGCTCTCGCCAAGGCACTGAGCGTCTCCCTGACCTACCTGCTCGATACGCAGGAGGTGTCGCTTGTAGGCGTTGAATTCCGCACCAAGGCCAACACGACGGCGCGCGACCGCGCCAACGTCGAGACCGAAGTGCTGGAGTGGATCGAGCGCTACCTGCAGATCGAGGTGATCCTGGGCCTCGACAGCGCGCAGTGGCAATGCCCGCTGGCGAAGCCGCGCAAGCTCAAGAGCGTCGCCGATGCCGAGAAGCTCGCGGACGAGGTTCGTGAGAAGTGGCAGCTCGGTCTCGATCCGATCCCGAACATGACCGAACTCCTTGAGGAGAAGGGTCTCAAGGTTCTGACCGTCGAACTGCCGGAGCGCGTGTCGGGCTTTACCTGCCTCGTGCAGCGCCCCAAAGGGCAGGCTCCTCTTCCGGTCATCGTCGTCAACAGTCGCTTCACGCTGGAGCGGCGGCGGCTGACGCTGGCCCATGAGCTGGCCCACCGTCTGATCGACACGCACAGCCTCGACGACAAGGACGAGGAGAAGGCCGCGAACCTGTTCGCCGGTGCCTTCCTGATGCCTGCGGAGCACCTGCTCCGCGAGGTAGGCAAGCATCGCAACGCCTTCGGCTACAACGAGATCATCGATCTCAAGCGCCTTTACCGCGTGAGCGGTGCGGCCCTGCTGATGCGTCTGCGGCAGCTTGATGTGATCTCCGAGTCCAGCCTGATCTATGCCTGGCAGACGATCGCGCGGGGCTGGCGGACGCAGGAGCCGAACCCTCTGGAAGGGCCGGGCGAGATCGGGCAGCGCGAGAAGGCGCGGCGGTTCGACCGCCTGTGCTATCGCGCGCTTGCGGAGGACCTGATCTCGCTGGCCAAGGCGACGGAGCTGCTGCGCGTGCCCGTAGAAGAAGTCGAACTCGGACTGAAAGGGCCGCGCACTGAATATGCGGATCGTCGTCAGTGACAGTAGCTGCCTGATCGATCTCCGCAAGGCGTCCCTCCTCGACGCCCTTGTGCGGCTGCCTTACGAGCTGCTGATCCCCAACACGCTCTTTGAGGACGAGCTGCTGAAGTTCACGGCCGCGCAGAAGCGCGCGCTCCTCCGTGGCGGGTTGCAGGTAATCGACCTTCCCGGCGACCGCGTCACGCGCGCGGTCGAGGTCAGCCGGGAAGTTCCGCGCCTCTCGATCCATGATGGCTTCGCCTTCGCCCTTGCCGAGCAGCACGAGGGATGCGTGCTGCTCTCCGGCGACGGGGCGCTTCGCACCTACGCGGCAGCTTGCGCAATGGAGGTGCGCGGTGTGCTCTGGGTCATCGACGAACTGCACCGGCACGAGATCGTGCCCGTCGCGGCCCTACTCGACGCGCTCGCGCTGTTCGCCGCCGACGCGACCGTCCGGCTCCCAGCGCGCGAAGTCGCGGCATACATCCGGCGGTATCAGGCGCTGCGCCAACCTTGAATGGGTTGGTCTAGTAAGCAGCGGACAACGACGCCCTAAACGTCCGCTTCCGCCGAAACCGGTCGCTGCGCTCGCCGACGCCAGCGGCTGCAACCAGTCTATGCTGCCGGCAGTCTGGCCGCCTCGGAGGTCAGCAGAGGGCCGGCAGTGTGAAGTCGATCGCGGGCGAAGCGGACCCTGCTGGTGCCCATGAATGCAGGTACTTTGAGTGCTCCACACGAATTACTTCTTGAGCAGGTCCTTGACTGCGTCCTTGGCACCTTCGAGCGTCGCGCCGACGTCCTTGCCAACTTGTTTGGCGCTCTGCTTCATCAATGACCGTTTTGACACGAGAGTGCCATCCTCAGTCTCGGACACCTCTGACCGCGCACTTAATCCCGCCCTCCTCGAACCAACGGCCGTGCGGATACTTGCGCCTTCTGCCTGTACCTCGCGACGGGTTGATGAAGACGCCGCAGCGCCAGCCTTCTGCAACTGCGCTCCGCGCTGAAAGCCTTCGACGCGTTGATCGTTGAGGCGATGCCTGGCATCGACATCTGGTGAGAGGGCGGTGTCGCTGCTTTGAACAAGATGCTGTCCCCGAACCTGCTCGAAGGTTGTCGGAATGCCCGTCCCATCCGAAAAGGTGCGATTCGGCTTGAGCGATTGCCTGGCAAGTTCAGCGCTCATGAGCAGGTGCGCCGCCGCACTGTCGCCTCCATACTGTTCCGCGTAGCGAGTAAACATCGCGAGGTTGTGCGGGTCTTGGGCGATGTCGATTGAGATCGTCTCGCCCTTCTCGTATGCGTTGGACACTCGTTCTGAGAGCGCGGTGCGCTCTGCGAGGCTGGAATCTGCGCGGGCCGACCGCGCTGCTGTTGCAGTGAGCCTGGATGCCAGCTCTCGCGCCTCGCGCGAGTCGGTAGCGACAAGGTTGGCGAAACTTGCATCCCGGGACACCCGGTCGCCAAACTGCTTGAACTCCGACAGTTGTTCTGTGCTCAGCGTGCTGAGCACCTTGTGCTCATCAGCTGAGAGGCCGGATAGATAGGACTTGTCTGCGCTGGCATTCAACCTGGCACCGACAAATCGAGCGTCGATGCCTGCGTGGCCTGCGGCACCAATCGCGATTCGCGCAACCTGCGACTGCGTCAAACCCGTGCTTTCAGCAACGCTCTTCGTGATCTGATCCAGTCGATTCAGCGTCTGTCCAAGTTGCTCGAAACTGCTCGACGTCGAGCCGGTGGTGTTGCGGGTGGATCGCAGCTTCGACAGCCCGCGGCTGAACGCCTCGGACAGGACAGCAGAGCGCTCCATGCTTGCCGCCACGGCTTCGCCTTTCGCGGCGTCGACCTGGCGACTGGCGTCCTGAACGTCCTGCTCGGACACCCGCATCGAGACCACCCGCGATGCATACCCCTGGTTGCGCAACAGGCTAACAGCCGTGCGTCCGGTCAGCGCATTCGAGGACAACGTGTTGCCGCTCAGGTCGTTCTGCCAACTGCTCATAAACGCGGAGGTCCGGTTCGGCGCCAGCTGCATCTGGTCCATCGCAACGTTGCCCATGGTCACGTTGCCAACGGCCGCAGAACTGGTCGTGCCTGAAAGCATGCCCTGTAGGCCCGACAGGCCACCCACCAGCGCGGTTCCAAAATTCTCCATGCGCTTGAGCGCGGCCCAGGCGAACAACGGGATGCTGATCGCCAGGTAGCCGACCACCGCCTCGCCCGAGATCGCTCGCGAGTAGATCGTCGACGCGGTCTGCAGCGACAGCGCCTTGGCGCCGGTCCCCAGGTCGGCCGCGGCGGCCAGGTCGTAGGCGGCGTAGATCGACGCCATGTAGTTGAGGACGGCGTAGAGTGGTGGCCAGAGTTGGATCCAGATCAGGATCGCGGCGTAGCCCTTGAACGCGATCATGGTTTCGCGGCCGCTGGTCAGCAGGAGCAGCAGCACCAGCAGCGGGAAGAGGGCATAGGTGACTGCCTCGATGACGTTGCGGAACACCGGCAGTGCCTGTTCCGCGACCTTGCCGTAGTTCAGCCAGGTGGCGTTCTGCTGCGCGACAGCCTGGGCACGGCCGACTGCGAGCACCATCGATGCCGGGTCGTTGACCTTCTGGCCGATGATGCTGCTGGTGTCGTTGATCGCGTTGAGCACCGCGTTCTGGCGGATCAGGTCCGCGGCGGTCGCCGCGGCGTTGGCGATGCTGTTCTTTACATAGGCCTGCTGGATCTGGCCGGCTATTGCCCCAGCCGCAGCTGCACTCGGCAACGTCGGGTTCAGCTGGAAGGCCAGCTTGCCCTGGATGCGGGTGATCTGTGCCGGCAGGCGGCCGTTGAGATTCGTGTAGGCGTTCGGGCAGGTGTCCACCGTGACGGCGCCGCCTGCGCCGGTGAGGGTCGTGAAGCGCGCTGGGTTCGGGGTTCCCATCAACGCCCAGACATCGTCCGACCCAGAGAACGTGCCTGGATCGACGGTGCCGTCGATCAGGTCGTACATCGTGCAGTTGTGGATGTAGTTGATCAGATCGGTGCGGAAGTTCGGGTCCTGAAACACGACGCTGCCGGTGTCGCGGATCAGGCGGTTGCCGAACATCAGCCCGTTCTTCTCGTAGGTGAGTTCGCTGGGTAGGCCGCCAACACCCGGGATGACCTGGAAGGCCGTCTCGAACAGGCCCGTGAGCGTGTGGCCGATGGTGCTGGTGATGCTGCCCAGCATGGCCACCCCGAAGGGCACGTTGGCCACCACTTTCACCGCCGAACCGCCGGTCTTGTCGACGATGCCCACGGTGACGCGCGGCACGATGAGGACCGAGAACACCAGCAGCACCGTGCCGAGCCACTTCCAGCCCTGCAACTTCTCGGGCGCGAACGCATAGGCGATCAGGGCGGCGGCGAAGCCGCAGAAGGCGACCGCCGCCGCGGCGGCCATGTAGTCGCTGGAGGCATGGATGGCCGCGGCCGCGTTGAAGATGCCGAACAGGCTGTCGGAGTTCTGGTAGGCGTAGATCTCCCACATGACGAGCCCCCGAATTCGCCGAGTGCGCTGCCGCCTATCGCGACAGGAAGGCAGCCTGCTGGCCCAGCATGTCCATCACGTGTTGCGGCATGCTGGATCGAAGCTGGCGCTCCAACTGCTCCAGATGGCTGAACACGGCCCGGAACGAGCCGACCTTCTGGTACAGCAGGTTCTTCTCCTGCGACAACTGAAGCAGCATGGCCTGCGCGCGCTGACGCACGTGGTTGGCGAGGTCGCGCTGGGTCTGCTGCAGCGTGTAGTCCTTGTCGAGCGCCGCCATGCCAACGCGAAGGTTGCGCTCCAGGAAGACGTACGCGTAGTCGGCGGCGATGACGTCGCGGTATTGGCCGATCAGACTGTCCGAGAGCCCGGACCCGGGGATGGTGGCGCCGATCGACAGCATCTTGTAGACCGGCTCGGTGGTCTGGTTGACGAAGCCGACTTCGGCGGAGTTGTTGGGGATGGCGGCGCGCGTGGCGATCTTGTCGGCGATCGAGCGCATCATGGTTTCCACCCGCGCCGTGAACGGCGTTTGCGTGTAGGCCGGGTTCAGCGTCACCACGTCGCAGTTGACATAGTCGTTGCAGCGCAGCATGTGCTGGGTCACGTCGGTGCCGGCGCCGGGGGCCTGGCCGTAGAGCAACTGGCTGATCGACGTGATGGTCGGCGCGATCGGCTCGGGGTCGCGCGCGTCCTCCTCGGCGTGGAAGATCACGGTGCCGACGATGCTCATGATCAGCTCGCGCTCCGCATCGTCGAGCGAGGCGCCTGTGCGCTGCAGCGCCTTCCAGGTCAGATTGCCGACGAAGGGCGCCTTGTTGCGCACATTGGCGTCGCCGGATGAGCGGGCGGTGGCCAGGATGCTGGTGCGGCCGGTGGCGCAGCGCCGGCGCGCTGCGTCGCGGTCGCTCTCCAGCCCCGTCTCGATCGCCAGATCGGCGCAGGCCTCCTGGGAGCTGTAGCCTGCCGCTTCGGCCGCCGTGCTGACGATGGCCTTGGCCGTCTCGCAGGAGTTGATGCGGGCGTTGTTGATCCAGGTCTCCAGGCCCTTGGCCCACTTGGTCAGCCCGCCGAGTAACGGCGAGACCGATTCGAGCGCGAGCTGGAAGGCGATGCCCGGCAGCGCGGCGGTGATGTTGCGCAGCATGTTCTTGAACTCGGCCGCCGAGATGTGGGAGAACGAACCGCCGAACACGTCAATGCCGCCGCAGCCAGCCTTGGCGCTGGGGAACTGGATCGCCGCGAGCTGGTAGACCTTGTTCGGCGCCCGCATGAACAGGCTGCCCCCGGTGTAGGTGTTGAAGGTCTGGCCGCGGAACGCGCCGGGCGCCGTGTAGTTGCCGATCGCTCCGAGGCTGTTGAACATGTTGTTCACTTCGGTGTTCAGGTCCCCGGCACGTAGGGTGATCGGCGACAGGGCGAGTGCGGTGGCCGCGACCGTCGCGATCGTCGCTCTGGCGCGTCCGGCCATGCGTTGCGTTTTCAGCGAGTTCATGAGGGTGCTCCTCTTGAGTCGTCAGGGCGGCCCGGATTGCCGCGCGAGTAGGGACGTGGCCGACTCCGCGGGTGACGCTGTCGAGGGTGCCGCGACGATGGCGATCCGTTCCACCAACTGCGCTTCCGACAGCACACCGAAGCCGATGGGCGTGATCTTTCCGGTGAAGGGCTGGGCGAGGTACACGGCCGGGACCTGGGTGACCTTCAGCGTGGTCGCAATGCCGTTGTCGCGCCGCGCGTCCGGGAAGCCGGGCATAGCCCCGCCATCGACGCTGATCGCCACCACGCGGATGCCGTGGCGTGCCTGGAACGCTTCCAGCGTCGGCGCGAAGGCATGGCAGTAGGGACAGTCGCTGCGGAAGAAGAAGAACAGCACGTGGTCGCGTCCCAGCGCACCGATCGACTCGCTGCGCTGGGACATCTGCAGTTGGTCGAAGACCTCCAGTGCCTTGGCGTTGACAGGGCGGCCCTGCAGGGTCGGATCCAGCTCGGGCGTGGCCCAGGCGATGCGCTGGGCGACGTCGGCGAAGGTGGAGGCGCGCGCCACCACCTTGGCCTCGAGCTCCATGTAGCGACGCACGTTCGCTTCGGTCGGCCGCATGATGGCGATGTTCCGGCTCTCCTCGAGCGACTTCTGCAGGCGCTCGAACTCGACGATCTCGGGCGGCTTGCCAGCAGTGGGCCTCGCAGAGGCAGGGGCGACCTTGGGTGGCGGTGAGGGTCGGTCCTCGGGCTCCGGTTCGGGTTCTTCGTAGAAATGCCAGCCGCGCCACGCATCGGACCAGTAGCGCGACGCCGTGGCCTGCGCCTCGGCGGTCAACGGCAAGATGACAGTCGACAGCAAAGTCAACGAGGCGAGGATCCCCTTCATCACCGGCCCCTCACGACAGCGACTTGGGCGGTTGCCCGTCACGGCAGTAGTTGATGCCGAAGTCGATGGTCTGACGGCGCGGTGCCGGCACCCCGGGCAGCTGAACACCGTCCTGCCAGAAGCGAACCTTCAGGCGGCTGCAGCCTGCCTGCGCATACCGCCGCTCGGTGGTCACGTCGATGTAGATCGGTGTGGTGCCTTTGAAGCGCTGCGTGATCGCGTCGGCGACTTCGCCCACCAGAACGCCCTGGGCCTGCCCGCTCGGCGCATCGATGGCGGCGATCAGCAGCAGTTTGGCGTCCTGCACCGGGGTGCGGTCCTGCGCCATGGCTCCCGAGCCGATGCCGATGACCATCGCCAGTGCGAGCATCGGAGGCGGCTTCATTGGCACCTCCCTTGGCCGTAGTAGCAGGTCGGGAGGCGGCTGGCGCCGTTGCCTTGCAGCGTGGCCACGTCGGGCAGCGTCGGCACCAGCGACGCGTAGAACTCCGACAGGTCCATCGCCGCAAAATTGAGCGTCTGAAGCTGCGCGACGGTGAAGCCGGAGCAGTCGGCGCTCTGCGCACCACCCCAGCCCTTGCCGATTTGCGCGCGGCCCTGTTCGTTGACGATGCGGGCGAGCATCGAGTTGAAACAGCACTTCGAGGTTGTGTGTTCGATGTAGGACACGCAGGCGCCGAGGATCCGGATGCAGGACGAGCACCAGGTGCCGATCGTGTGGCACAGCTTGGCGCCTTCCTTCATCGCCAGCTTTCCCTCGTCCTCGTTGCAGGACATCATCGACAGGATGATGTAGATGACCACGGCGATGACCAGCGACCAGGGATCGAAGGCGACGACCAGGCTGTCGCCGGCATAGAGCACGGACGAGCCGGCCGGCAGTGCGGTGCCGTTGACCGCGACGGTCACGCCGTAGCTCGTGAAGCTGCCGCTGAAGCCGGCGCCGGACAGCAGGGCCGACATGCCCTGGTACAGGAACTCCCGGTTCTCGGAGTTCATCAGCACGTCGTAGACCAGCCGTGAGCCGCTGCCGAACAGGCTTTGGTTGGTCATGCCCGCGCCCGCAGCGTCGGCGTAGCAGCAGTTCTTCAGCAGGCGGTCTCGGCAGCGGTTCTCCTCACCCTTGAACACCTGCATGCGGTCGGAGTCGAGATACACGCCCGCCTCCCGGCCCGCCTCCAGCATCGACATGCTGCGCGCGAAGTCGGCGTCGTTCGGTGCGCTGATGTCGAAGCAGTTGCCGTTCAGGCAGAAGACGTTGGACGGGCAGTTGCTGGCCGTGGTGACGCTCTGCGCCGGCACCGGGCAGCTGTAGCCGTCTTCAACGACCTCGCAGACGCCCGTGGTGGCGTTGGCCTGCTTGCACGCCGAGCTCTGCGGGGTGCAACCGGCGGCCACCAGCGGCGCGCACTGGTCGACCGGCGCTCCGCTGCTGCAGGTCATCGTGCTCGTGTACTCCCAGCAGTCGCGATACACCGAGACGCCGTCGATCACCTTGGTCGCCGGGCCGTCGGTGCAGACGGCGGCCGTGCTGACGGTGCAGCGGCCACCGGCCGCGAGCGCCGGGCATTGGTCGTCCCAGCGGTCGGTTGCGGTCACGGCCGTGGTCGGTCGCGTGTAGGTCAACCGCATCGTCGGGATTGGGCCGTAGGCCGGATTGGGTGCCCAACCGACCACGGCGCGATCGGCGTCGATGTTCCAGTAGTAGCCCGGCACCGTGCCCGTGATGTCGGTACCGGCGTAGGGTGTCCAGCCGCCGGCCGGCGCATAACACTTGGCGCCATCCAGCACGGTCGTCGTGCAGCCGTTGTCGCCCTGACACAGGGCGCCGCAAGGTAATTGTCGCCAACCAACCATCAGTCCACTGCCCAAGGAGCCGCTGCCGATCCGCTTGGTCTTCAAGCTGGAGCGCGCCGAGCATCCGCATCTGTATGACGAACTGATCCGCTTCCGCAAGGGCGCCAAGCGTGTGAATCGGCTGCGCCTGCTTGCCTACGACGGATTGCTGGCGCAGAACGGCTTGCTGGTGAGCGACGGCCTGGCCGCGCGCGCCGACGGCCATGGTGCCGGGGCAGAGGAGGGTGCCAGTGCGGTCACGAACGACCTGTTTGCGCCAGCCATCGAAAGCTGAGGGGCTCATGAAGCACCGCAGCAAGCGGCGCCGATCCGACGCGATCGTCAGCGCATCCGAACTCGCCCAGATGGGTCGCTGCGAACAGCTCGTCCTGTTCGAGCATCGGCACGGCCAGCGCCGACTGCCGCATCAGGAGGCCGCACGGCGCCAAGGCCTGGCGGCACATGAGCGCTTCGAGCAGGAGGGCTGTGCCGTTCGCGCGGCCGGCTTGCGCCGCGCAGGACGCTGCTTTGTCGCCAGTCTGCTCTTCGGCGAGGCCTGGCAGACCCAAGCGCTTCGTCGGTTCAGGGACAAGGTATTGCGCCTGCGAGGATGGGGGCGTGGCTTGATCCGGCTCTACTACCGTGGCGCACCCAGGGTGTGCGTTGTCCTCCGGCGTTGGCCGGTGCTGCGCCGGCCCGTTCGAGCGGTGCTCGGCGTCTTCGCGGCCGGGGTGAGGCTGATGCTGGGTGGAGCGGCACCGAGATGAGCGATCTCCTGGTCGACATTGGCTGCGCGACTGTCGAGGGTGCGGTTGCGCTCGGCCTGTTGCTGCACCTGAGGAAACGACAGGCCAGGGGTGTCGAACGCCGACCGCGACCGGTCGCCCTGCGGGACGCCGAACTCGTCCACATCGAGAAGACGTTCAGGACGACCAGTCCGGTCCCCGTCGCCGCGAAGCTGGATCGCGCCTATCGGCTGCCGTCCGGACAGTTGGTGCTGGTGGAACTGAAGACGCGATGGAATGGTGGGCCGAACCTCTCGGACGTGATCCAGTTGTCGGCGCAGCGGGTGGCGCTGTCGGCGGCCACCGGACAGACCGTTGCAGCCGAGGCCTTCGTGCTGATCAAGCGGCCTGGTGCTCGGCGGTCGCCCGTCGCGCACCGGGTCGACCTGTTGTCCGTCGATCAGGTGGCTGTGCTGGTCCGGCGAAGGGAAGCGATCCTCGCGGACCGGATCTCTCCAAGGTACGCGGCGGAGGCGGGCCACTGCCAAAGTTGCGCGTTCAGAAGCCAGTGTGAGGGCGCTGGCAGACAGCAACGCTCCTAGTCTAGAGGTCGCCTCATGCTATCCGCCATTGGCGTATACTCTTCGTCGATGGAGTTCATCGAGACGCCGACGTTCACGCGCCAGGTGCAGGAACTGCTCAGCGACGAGGAGTACCGCGGACTTCAGAACACGCTGGCCGAGAACCCTGAGAGCGGGGATCTC
Source organism: Bordetella parapertussis (assembly GCA_945878355.1). Taxonomy (GTDB): domain Bacteria; phylum Pseudomonadota; class Gammaproteobacteria; order Burkholderiales; family Burkholderiaceae_C; genus Pseudaquabacterium. The sequence continues at coordinate 107,348 of CAMCTC010000001.1, forward strand.
ATCAAGGCCGGTGGCGGTATCCGCAAGGTTCGCCATGCGGTGCAGGGCAGGGGCAAGAGCGGGGGCGTTCGTGCCATCTACTACTGGATCAAGGATCGGCACCAGATCTACATGCTGGTCGTCTACCCGAAGTCCAAGAAGGACGACCTGAGCGACAAGGAAACGGCCATCTTGCGCGAGCTGGTCAAGGAGCTGTGAACATGGACAAGACGCTGTTTGAAGAACTTGTGGGCAGCCTCAAGGAAGCCAAGGCCATCGCCAAGGGGCGTGCCAAGCCGTCCCGGCGTTTCGAGGTGACGGCCCCGGATGCCAAGGCCGTGCGGGAGCAGACGGGTTTGTCGCAAGGCGACTTTGCCAAGCTCATGCGGGTGAGTGTGAAGACGCTGCAGAACTGGGAGCAGCACCGGCGCAACCCCACGGGTCCGGCGGCGGCGCTGCTCAAGATCGTGTCTACGGCGCCGGAGTTGGCGCTGAAGTCGCTGCACGGCTGAAGCGACGGTCACTGTTTTCAAGTCGGCCAAGCCGCTGGACTGGGCCTTCCAGCGCTCAGCAGAGCAGACTTGGGAACTCGCAAAGCGGGCAACTCGAAGGGTGTCCTGATCCCAAAGCCGAGAGGGCAATGACGAACGGGACTGGTGATGAAGGCGGGTCACATCTGGGTAGCCTCGCGCGGCCAGAACTCAAGGCGAATCATCCATCATCAGACTCGGCAAAGCGTCGTACCCGTGGAATCGAGCTGCTCATGACCACCGCTGCGCGTTTCAATTTCAAGATGGATGCCGACGAGAAGGCCATCGTTGCAAAGGCCGCCGCCTTGCTGGGCACCACGATGGCCGGCTTTGTGCGCGTCGCCGCGAAAGAGAAGGCCCAGCTTTTAGGCCCAGCTGCTCCTCGATCGAGAAGCGCGCCTCACGCTCAGCCTCCGCGACTTCACCGCGTTCGCCAGTGCGCTGGACTCGGCGTTTGCTCCGAACCCGGCCCTCAAGGCAGCCCCGCGGCAGGTGCGCCGCAAAGTTCGGCGTGCTTGACGACCAAGCCAAGCACTTGACTCGGCGATTCACGATCGGCGGGGGTTTGAGTGCGGAGTGCCGGCGCTGGACGAGTAGCGCTGTGCAAGGGCAAGCTTGATGCGGCAGACAGCTTCAACGCGCCACAACGGGCGCTGCCAATGAGAGGTCTCCCCCCTTGAGTCGCGCCGCCCATGTTCAGATGCCGTCCTCGCCCGCGGTGATGGTTCGGGTTTCGCCGTGCGTAGAAGCATTTGCGTCACAGTGCTGATCTGGCTAGAATGTCCAAAATATCAGACACTTCCAAAGCCGAAGTACCGGAATCACTATGGACCTCAACAGCGTTGGCACTGCGATCCGCATGCGGCGCGAAGCCCTTGGCCTGACCCAGGCTAGGTTGGCTCAGATGAGCGGCTTGTCTCGCCAGACCTTGGTCGGACTGGAAAACGGTTCGCTGAGCGACCTGGGTTTCAATCGGGTCGCTCAGGTGATAGCGATCCTCGGGTTGGATGTCAGCCCGCCGACGAAGGATGCGCGCCAGAAGAAGCGCGGCCTTTGGATGGCTGCCAAGACTGCAAGCGTCAGCTACGCCAGTGAAATTGGGCCCGACACGCTCGGACACGCGCTCGCCAGCGGCGACGCGCCGCCTTCGTTCGTTGCGCATCTGGCCCATCTGCTCGACGAAGCGCCCTTGCCAGTCATTGTGATGGCCGTCGAAGAGGCCGCCTCGCGCGAACATGTGGCGCCGCGGACGGTCTGGCGCAACGTGGGCAAGTTGGCCAAGTCGCTGTCGATCCATCGGCAAGGCTTGTGGGCGTGAGGCCAGCTACGCTGCCAGGTGGCGCGTGGGAAGCATTGTTCCCGCGCGCCTTGGCGCTGGTCGATGACATCGAACGGTACGGCGGCCTTCGCGATCCCTTCTGGACTTTCGGCGGCGGCACGGTGCTGATGTTTCGGTACGGCCATCGGCTGAGCAAGGACATCGACATCTTCGTGCCGGATCCTCAGTACCTCGGGTTCGTGACGCCTCGTCTGAGCGATACCGCAGCTGATCTCACGCAGGATTACACCGAGATGGCAGGGTCCTTCGTCAAGTTGCAGTTCGACGAGGGCGAGATCGACTTCGTCGCCGCCCCCAACCTGTTGGAAGACGCCTGGGAGACTTAGGAGATCATGGGCCGTACGGTGAAGGTCGAAACGGCCGCCGAGATCATCGCCAAGAAGATGTACCACCGGGGCGACCGTGTCACGGCGCGCGACCTCTTCGACCTGTCACTCGTCGTTGAGCGGGACCCAGACGACCTGGTGCGAGCTGCCGGCTTCTTGGTGCGCCATCGCGAGAAGTTCCTGGAGCAGATCAGCAAGCCTGGGAAAGGTCTGCTTGCAGGCTTCGAGGCCATCGCGGTTCAAGGCTACCAACCCAGCTTCGAGCAATGCGTCAGCGTCACATCGGCGTTTCTCAACGCGCTGCCTTCAGCGGCGCCCGACTGATCGAAGGGTTGGCCTGCCAGCCTGGATCCGGTCGAGCACTAGCACTTGATCCGACGATGGAACCTGCTAGAGTTTTGCCGTGCCCGCCAACGGGTTCGGCCAAGTGACAGGAGCTCATCTGTACTTACCTATGACCTTGACGTCCCACTCGAATGGAGGGGAACGTGACGGGAGATAGGAAAAGTCAGAAGGGGCGGAGCGAGCAACGACGCGGGTTGCGGCGCGATTTGCATGTGATGATCGACCACATGTGATCCCTCCCCGTCGACCAAGGCCACCACGACGCGGTGGGCTTTCGGCGGGAGAACCCAGCCCCAGATCGCTTCAGTGCATCAGGGGTGTCGACCCCGATCTACCCTGTGCTGGGTAGACCTTGGGTCGATCGCTGGCGAGGCTTGGCGCCTGCGCTCAGCCTGGGATGCGCACCGGCAGGTGAGTGAAGCCTCGAACGAAAGCCGATTTCACGCGCGTCGGTTCGCCCATCACCTCGATCACCGGGAAGCGCTTGATGATCTCTTCCCACAGGATCTTGAGCTGCAGCTCGGCCAGGCGGTTGCCCACGCAGCGGTGAATGCCGAAGCCGAACGACAGATGCTGGCGTGGCCGGGCTCGGTCGATGATGAAGCGGTCGGGTTCGGAGATTGCGGCCTCGTCGCGGTTGCCCGACAGGTACCACATGGCCACTTTGTCGCCTGACTTGATCTGCTTGCCACCCAGTTCGGTGTCGCGCAAAGCGGTGCGGCGCATGTAGGCCAGTGGCGTTTGCCAGCGGATGATCTCGGGCACCAGGCTGTCGACCAGCGCCGGATTGGCGCGCAGCTTGGCCATCTCTTGTGGGTTCTGGTGCAGCGCCAGCAGACCGCCGGTCATGCTGTTGCGGGTGGTGTCGTTGCCGCCGACGATCAGCAGCACCAGGTTGCCCATGAACTCCATCGGCGCCATGTTTCGGGTCGCCGCGCCATGCGCCAGCATCGACACCAGGTCGGTACGCGGCGGCTCATTGACTCGCTCGTTCCAGAGTTTTGTGAAGTAACCGAGCATCTTGCCCAGCTCGGCCATGCGCTCGGCGGGGTCGAGCGCGTCGGGGTTGGTGGCCTTGTTCATCGTCGCCACGTCGGACCACCAGGTCAGCAAGCGCCGGTCTTCGAACGGAAAGTCGAACAGCGTGGCCAGCATGCAGGTCGTCAGCTCGATCGAGACCTTGTCAACCCAGTCGAAGGTTTCGTTGCGCGGCAGGCTGTCGAGCACCTGGCCGGTGCGCTCGCGGATCAGGCTTTGCCAGTTGTTCAGGTTGGCAGGCGCGACGATGCTGCTGACGGCCTTGCGCTGGTCATCGTGCTTGGGTGGGTCCATCGCGATGAACATCGGCAGCCGATCAGACTCGGCCGGGTTGAACAGCGTGATGCCACCCAGCGACCATTCGGACGAGAAGATCTCGGGGTGGGTGTCGACATGCATGATGTCCTGGTAGCGCGTGACCGACCAGTAGTCGCCCAGTTCGGGTATCGGGCTGTGCGAGTGGTGCACCGGGTCTTCGCTGCGCAGCCGGTCGAACACATGACCGACGGTGTCATCGACAAAGTACTGGATGTCGGCTGGGTTGAGCTGGTCCAGCGGCAAAGCCTGGATGCGCTCACGGGCAGTTTGGGTGCTGGCGGTCATGGTGGACATGTCAGGTTCCTTTTGGCGGGATTGAGACCGAAGCAGGATCAGTGTTGGCCTTCGGGCATCGAGACCACCAGGCCGTCGAGCGCGTCGGTGAGCTGAATCTGGCAAGCCAGGCGCGAGCTGTCGCGCAATTCGGCAGCGAAGTTCAGCATCTCGTCCTCATGGGCGCTGCGTGGTCCGGTGCGCGCGGTCCAATCGGGTTCGACAAAGACATGGCAGGTGGCGCAGGCGCATTGGCCGCCGCAGTCGCCGTCGATGCCGGGCACGTTGTGGTCTAACGCCGCCTGCATCAGCGACAGGCCGGATGCGGCATCGACCACGTGGCGCTTGCCGTTGAACGCGATGAAAGTGACTTGGGGCATGGTTCTCTCGTCGAATGGAGTTGGCGGGAAGGTCAGCTGTTGCGGCGCGCCGCGCGCAAGGCCTGGAATTGCTCAAGGCTCAGTCCCAGCGCTTGGGCCATCGGCCCGGGTGATTGCTGGTCCCAACTGTGGCGCGGCCCGATCGTGATGCCGCCGTCGACCGTCAAGTGGGTGCCGGTGATGAAGCCTGCGGCGTCACTGGCCAGGAACAGCGCGGCCTCTGCGATGTCACGCGGCAGGCCCGCGCGGCCGATCGGGTTGGCGCTGCCGCTGCGTTCAGCGACTGTCTGCGCCATCTGCCGCGCTTCGGCCAGCCCCAGTCCTAGGCCGTTGCCGAAGATGCTGGTGGCGATGAAGCCGGGCACGATGGCGTTGATGCGGATGCGGTGAGCCGACAACTCGGTGGCGGCGAGTCGGGTGTAGTGCAGCACACCGGCCTTGGCGACCGAGTAAGCCAGCGGCGCATAGCCCGCCTGCAGCGCCGAGATCGACGAGGTGTTGATGATGGCCCCGCCGCCGCGGCGCTTCATGTGCGGCACGGCGTAGGAGGCGCCAGCCGCCACCGATCTGAGCAGCAGCGCGTGCGTCGCATCCCAGCCCGCTTCGTCCCAGTTCTCGACCCCGGCCGGCGAGCCGCCCGCGCCGGCATTGGAGAACAGGATGTCGAGGCCACCGAAATGCGTTGCCGCAGTGTCGATCGCGGCCTTGATCTGCGCCGGCTGGGTGACATCGCAGCGCACGAAGTGAAGCAGGCCGGGAAAGCGCTTTTCCAGCGCCTGGCCGGCCTCGACCTGCAAGTCGGCTGCCAGCACCCGCGCGCCCTCTTCGATGAAGAGTTCCAGCGTGGCCAGACCGATCCCCGAGGCAGCCCCGGTGATGACCGCCACTTTTCCTTCGAGCCGCATCGCCATCTCAGTGGTCGAAGACGATCACATTGCGGGCGATGCCGCCGGTCTTCATCGCCGCGAAGCCTTCGTTGATGTCTTCGAGCTTGATGCGCGCCGAGACCATCTCCTTGAGGTGCAGCTTGCCTTGCATGAAGAAATCGATCAAGCGCGGCATGTCGGTGCGGAAGCGGTTGCTGCCCATCATGCTGCCCTGGATTCGGCGCTCGCGCAGGAAGTCGACACCGTGCAGTTCGATGCGGGTGCCGACCGGGATCATGCCGATCAGGGTCGAGGTGCCGCCCGAGCGCAGGCATGAGAAGCTTTGCTCGGCGGTGACTTTCAGGCCTATGCATTCGAAGGAATAGTGCACACCGCCGCTGGTGAGCTCGATGATGCGCTTGACGGTGTCGCCTGCGTTCGCATCGATCACATCGGTCGCGCCGAAGGCCCGCGCCAGATCGAGTTTGAACGGATCCTTGTCGATCGCGATGATGCGGCCAGCCCCCGCGATCGCTGCAGCATTGATCGTCGCCAGACCGATGCCGCCAGCGCCGAAGATCGCCACCGTGCTGCCGGGCTCGATGCGAGCGGTGTGCGCAACTGCGCCGTAGCCCGTGATCACGCTGCAACCGATCAGTGCGGCCAGATCTAGCGGCATGTCTTCGCGCACCTTGACCAGCGCATGCTCGTGAACCACCATCTGCTCAGCGAAAGACGACAGGTTGAGGAACTGGTTCATGTGCTCGCCTTTCCAATGCAGGCGCTTGGATTTGCCAGGCCCTGGTTTGACTTCCGGGTCCTGGCAGATCGACAGGTGGCCGGACAGGCAGAACTCGCAGTGACCGCAGAACATCGACAGGCAGCTGATCACATGGTCGCCAGGCTTGAGGTAGGTGACGTCCTCGCCCACTGCCTCGACGATGCCGGCCGATTCATGACCCAGCACGATGGGCACCGGCGTGGGGTAAGACCCCTCGATGAAGTGCAGGTCGCTGTGGCACAGGCCGGCCGCAGCGGTTCGAATCAGCACCTCGCGGCGCTTGGGCTTGTCGATCGCGATGTTCTCGATGGTCATCGGCTCGCGGGGGGCGTGAAGAACTGCAGCTTTCATGGGGGGTTCCAGGTCTGGGACTGACAAGTGGCCCGGCAGCGTATGGCTGTCGCAACGCCATTCTGCCCTGAACCCGGGCGAGATCTTTGGCGGGTTTGCCCGCTTGTGCCGCGATTGAGAATGCATTTGTCGATCCAGCGCGTATCGAGTTGACCATGGCCTGTCTAGCGGCTCATGCCTGTCGACAACCGTGTCGAAGACGCCGACCTGGGCGATACCATGCGTTGGCCACCACTCTGCGAAGCCCCGCGATGACTGTCGAGACCCTCGAAATCTGCCCCGCCGCCGAACCTCAAGCCACCTTGATCATGTTGCATGGTCTGGGCGCCGACGGCACCGATTTCATCCCGTTGTGCGATGCGCTCGATCTGGCTTCGGTCGGCCCGGTCCGCTTTGTGCTGCCGCGCGCACCGCAGCGCCCGATCACGATAAACAACGGCCACCGCATGCGTGCTTGGTACGACGCGCTGGGCGAGGTGCCGCGGCGCGAAGACGAAGCCGGTGTGCGTGACTCGGTGCGCCAGATCCACGCTTTGCTGGACCGCGAACGCGCACGCGGCATGCCAGCGAACCGCATCGTGCTGGCAGGCTTTTCGCAGGGTTGCGCGATCACGCTGGCGGCTGGTCTGCGCTATCCGGAGCGCCTGGCCGGACTGGCTGGACTGTCTGGATACCTGCCGCTGGCGGCCAGCACCGCCGCCGAGCGTCATGCGTCAGGCCTGGGCCTGCCGGTGTTCCTGGCCCACGGTCGCAGCGACGCCATGGTGTCGATGGCGCGAGGCACAGCGGCGCGCGACAGCCTGACCGCGCTGGGCTACGGCGTCGAGTGGCAGGACTACCCGATGGAGCACTCTGTTTGCATCGAAGAGGTTGGCGCGCTCAATCACTGGTTGCAGCGCGTCTGGGCGCGCTGAGGCCTCGCAGGCAGCGCATGCCCGCCAGTGAGTTCGTCAGCGGGCCTGATGCTCAGGGCTTGGTCTTTGGCTTGAAGGCTGACGCCTTCTTGGCGGCAATTTTCTTCGTGGCAACCTTCTTGACGGCAGGCGATTTGCGCGCTGCGGCTCTTGGCTTGGCGGCGCTTGCCGGCGTTGTGCGGGACTTCGCGGCCGGTTTCTTCGCCGCGCCGGCTGGCGGACTGAAGTTTGGCGCTGGCGCGACGTCCTCGGTCATTTCGAGCCCGAACACATCGGCCAGCACCGCATCGTCGAGCAACCGGCGCTTGGCTGGGGGCTTGGCTGCGTTGGGCAGGCCGGCCCCGGCCTGCGCCACCAGCGCGCCGGCGTCGACGCTGCGCAGTCCGAACAACAACTCGGGCTGGTTGTCGAGTCGGGCGCCGACGCCATAGAGGACGGCCGCGACGTGCTTGCACATGTCGGCCCAGTCCGGGCAGCTGCAGCGCAGCGTGATTTCGCTGGGCGCCGGAAACAGCCCATTGCCGGGCTGGCTGATGCGCGCCATCACCGCTTCGCTCAATCGGCCTTGCAGCAGGCCGACCAGCGAGTCGATCGACCCGGCGCAGTCGGCGACGATGGCCTGCCATCTCGTTTCGGGCAGCGCGGTCACGCTGATCTCGACCCGGTACAGGCTCGAGCCCATCACCTGGGCCCGAACCTCGCCTCGGACCAGCTGCAGATCGATCACCGACCCGTTGCGCACGTAGGTGCGTCCGCGCGGCAGTCGGTTGGCGTAGTCGCTGTAGTGCTCGAGGTTGTCACACCAGGCCTTGCCCCAGAAGGTCTTGGCAATCGCGCCTCGATAAGCGGCGATCGGCGTGAGCTGGGCACCTGACTTGACAGCCTTGGCAGCGGCTTTCTCGGCCTTCATGCGCCGCTGGGCGACCGACACATAGGGTTTCCAGGATCCGTAGGACATCGTCAGTCTCCGAGGCCGGTCTTGATCACAGGCCTGACTACGCGGCAGCGCTTCAAACGGACCTGTGTGCTTTCGAGCGCCATGTCAATCGTCCTGTGCGGCGTGGATGTCGAGTTTGACCAAGGCCAGCAGTTCGCGGTCACTCAGCTCGGTCAGCTGCAGTTCGGCGCTGCCTTCGAGCAGGTCGGTCACCAGCTGCTGCTTTGATTCGATCATCTGGTCAATCCGCTCTTCGACCGTTCCCTGGCAGATGAATTTGTGTACCAACACGTTGCGGCGCTGACCGATGCGGTAAGCCCGGTCGGTGGCCTGATTCTCGACCGCCGGGTTCCACCATCGGTCGAAGTGGATCACATGCGAGGCGGCGGTGAGGTTCAGCCCGGCGCCGCCCGCCTTGAGCGAGAGAACGAAGAAAGGCGTCAGCTCGTCGTCCTGGAATTGCTTGACCCGGTCACGGCGCTGGGCCACCGGTGTGCCGCCGTGCAGCACCAGGCCCTCGCGGCCGAAGATCGATCCGAGGAAAGCCGCTAGAGGTTCGGTGGTCTCGCGGAACTGGGTGAAGACCAGCAGCTTTTCCTGTTTGGCCGCGATCAACTCGGCGAGTTCGCGCAGGCGGTCGAACTTGCCGCTGTCGGCCGCACGCCAGGCCGCATCGCCCAGCCACTGCGAGGGGTGGTTACAGATCTGCTTGAAGCGCATCAAGTAAGACAGCACCAGGCCCTTGCGGGCGATGCCGTCGGTGCGCTCCAGCGCCTGCGCCAGTTCCTGGACGGCGCGCTGGTAAAGGGCGGTCTGGGCCGGGCTGAGGTGGCACCAGGTCTTGAGCTCGGTCTTGTCGGGCAGGTCGGCGATCACCCGTTTGTCGGTCTTGAGCCGGCGCAGGATGTAGGGCTGCACCAGCTTGCGCAGCGTACCGAATTGCTGCTGTTCGGCCAGGCGCTTGGTGTAGGCGCTGAAGTCCTTGCCCGACCCAAGCAAGCCGGGGTGGGTGAAGTCGAAGATCGACCACAGGTCGGACAGCCGGTTTTCCACCGGTGTGCCCGTCAGCGCGATGCGCGAATCGGCCTGCAGCAGCTTGACCTGCCGGGTCTGCCGGCTGCCCGGGTTCTTGATCGCCTGGGCTTCGTCGAGCACCGCCAGCCGCCAGCGCATTGCCGCGAGTGTCGGCTGGCGCAGCAGCGTGCCGTAGCTGGTGATCACCAGGTCGAATCCGGCCAACCGCGTCGCCGTCAGCGCGCGCAGCTCTGGGGCCGGCAGCACCGAAGGGTGGGCGATCAGCAGGCGCAAGCCTGGCGCAAAGCGCTCGGCTTCGGCCGCCCAGTTGGCCAGCAGTGAGGCTGGTGCGACCAGCAGGCTGGGGCGTGACGTGCCGGTCTGCTCGCGCTGCAGCACCAGCAACAGCGCGAGCACCTGCACTGTCTTGCCCAGCCCCATGTCGTCTGCCAGGCAGGCGCCCAGCCCGAGCCGGGTCAGCAGGTAGAGCCAGCGCAGGCCCGCTTGCTGGTAAGGCCGCAAGCTGGCCTTGAGCGCCGGGCCGGGGTCGACCTGGGCCAGGCCATCGGGTTGGCGCAGGCCGCGCAAGGTATCGGCCAGCCAGGGTCCGGCCTGGAACCGCAGCCAGTCTGTGGCGCTGCCGACCTCGCTTTCGTCGGCACCGGCCTCGGCCATCAGACGCATCGCCTGTGCGAACGGCAGGCCGTCCTGGCCAGCCTCGCCAGCCAGGGCTTTGAGCCGCGCGAGCATCTTGCCCAGCTTCTTGCTGTCGACCTCGACCCAGCGGCCGCGGATCAGCTGCAGTCCGTCGCCCTGGGCCAGCAAGGCCTGGATGTCGGCCGCGCTCAAGGCTTCGCCGTCGAGCATGACCTCGAGCTGGAAGTCGAGCATCGCGTCCAGACCGAGCAGCGAGGGCGGTTTGGCGCCAACGCTGGCCTGGACCACCGGCCGGGCCGGGCGACCCGCCGGCCATTGGCCAGGGGTCCTGACCTGGATGCCAGCTGCTGCCAGCGCGGGCAGGTCGGTCAGCAATCGCATCGCATCGGCCGGCAGCCAGCGCATTGGGTGGTAAATCTCCCCGGCGTCAACCATTTCGCGCAGCCAGGCGCAGGACTGGGCCGCGCGCTGCACCGGCAGCAGCAGCGACAGCAGTTGGGCGCGGTGCGCGCCGTCCGAGAACTCGGCCAGCGCACGCGACAGCGGCTGGTGCTGCGCCTTGCCCTGGGCCGACAGCCGCGATGTATAGGTGGCGAGAAACGCAAATGGGGCTTCTGTGTCCTTGCGGTTCTCCGCCAAGTTGAAGTGCACCCGTCCGACCTGGTGCCAGGCTGGGTGGCGCGATGCCAGGTAATGGCCCAGCGGCAGGCCTGACGCCGCCAGCTCGCTGCGCAGCGCGGCGTCTAGCGATAGCCACAGCTGCGCCAGCCGTTCGGCCGTCAGGTATTCGGCCCCGGTCATTGGGGGGATGGTTTCTGCCAAGCGTGCCAGCGCTTGCGCGTCGAGCGGCTCGACCGCGATCTCCGATCCCTCGGGTGTGGCGCACAGCGCGGTGACATAGCGCGCCGCCCAGTCGCGCCACCAGGCCAGCGCCGGTGGCAGCACGCTGCCGACCTCGGCCGCTCCGAGCTGCAGCAGGCCCACGCCCGAACCCCTGGCGAATGCACCGGTCAGCCGCTCGGCGAGCACGGCCGCCAGCGGCGCTGCATCCGGATCGGCGACCAGCCGCAACTGGCCTTGCGGGCTGAGCCAGGGCGAGAGCGCGTTGAGGTTGGCAGTCTGCATCCAGATGCATTTTAGGAACGACCAGACCGCAGGTGCGGCTGGCCGCTACCCAGGCGGCAAGGCGATACGGCCCGATGCGAGAATGCTGGCGATGAGTCGCGTCAGCATCCAGACCCACGATTTCGACCTCTCGGCCGAGGTCGCTGCGCTGCGTTCGGGTGACGGCGGCATCGGGGCGATCACCAGCTTTGTCGGCACGGTGCGCGACCGCAGCCCGTCCGGCGAGGTCAGCGCGATGGAGCTCGAACATTACCCAGGCATGACCGAGCGTGCGATCGAGGCGATGATCGACGAGGCGCTGCAGCGCTTCGACCTGCGCGGCGCGCGTGTGATCCACCGCGTTGGACTGCTGCAAGCGCTCGACCAGATTGTGCTGGTGGCGGTGAGTTCAGCGCATCGCGGCGAATCGTTCAAGGGCTGCGAGTTCTTGATGGATTACCTCAAGACCCAAGCGCCTTTCTGGAAAAAGGAAACCACGCCCGACGGCGCTCGCTGGGTTGACGCCCGAGTCAGCGATGACGCCGCGCTGGCGCGTTGGGGTCTGGCCGGGATGAATGCCGAATGAGCGGCAGGTGAGCGCGGGCGCAGGGGTGACCGTGGCGCACGCTGCGGCGGTGGCTGTGGGCGCGTCCGTCGGCGCCTTGTTGCGCTGGGCTGCTGGCTTGACCTTTAATTCGCTGTGGGCCGGATTCCCGATCGGCACTTTGCTGGTGAACTGCATCGGTGGCTTGTTGATCGGCGTGGCGATGGTCTGGTTTTCGCGCTCGCCCGACGAGTTGCTGAGGCTGCTGTTGGTCACCGGTTTGCTGGGTGGTTTTACCACCTTCTCGTCTTTTTCTGCCGAATCGTTGGGCCTGATCCAGCGTGGCGATATCGCGCTTGCGCTGCTGCACAGCGCTGCGCATCTGTTTGGCGCGCTGGCCTGTACCGCCATCGGCTTTGGCCTGGCCCGACTCTTTCTGCGCTGACCACTGGCGCTGCGTCTTCAAGGAACCCGACCATGTCGTCCGAACCCGAGGCCAAGTGCGCCATCGACCCGCTCACGCCGCCGACTTCGCAGGCGCTGCGCGCTGCGCTGGGGCGTTTTGCCACCGGCGTGACGCTGATCACCTGCCGCGACAGTGCTGGCCAGGCCGTTGGGCTGACGGCCAACTCGTTCTCCGCGTTGTCGCTGGACCCGCCGCTGGTGCTTTGGTCGCTGCGCAAGGCCAGCAGCAATCTGGTGGCGTTCGAGGCGGCCGGGCACTTCGTCGTCAATGTGCTGGCCGAGACCCAGGTCGACTTGTCGCGCCGCTTTGCCTCGTCCAAGGGCGACAAGTTTGCTGAAGGTCATTGGGCCGATGGTCTGGGTGGCGTGCCAGTGCTCGCCGGTTGCGCAGCGGTGTTCGAATGCCAGACCGAGGTGCGTCACGATGCTGGCGACCACGTGTTGTTCATCGGCCGGGTGCTGCGGCTGACCGACCTTTCGGTTGCTCCGCTGTTGTTCCAGGGCGGGCATTACCGAATGATGGGAGAAGTGCTGTGATGAGCGTGACGAACGGAGTCTTGCGATGAGCGATGTGCGTGTAGAAGCCAAGTGGATCGACAGTTTTGTCGAGGTTTTCACGCTGTGTGGCGTGCAGCCGGGTGACGTCTGCGCGGTGTTGTCGGAGACCCAGTCGAGGCCGTCGCTGGTGCGCCTGAGCGAGTTGGCGCTGGCACGGCTCGGTGCGCGTTGGTTCCATGTCGTGTTGTCGACGCCGCGCCAGACCGCGCCGGTGCCGGTGCGGTCCACCGGCGCGTCGGATGCGATCGGCCGGCTGCAGCCGGTGGTCGCTGCGCTGGCTGGCAGTGTTTTCGTCGCCGACTGCACGGTCGAGGGCCTGCAGCATGCGGTCGAACTGCCCGAGATCCTGGCGGGTGGGGCGCGGGTGCTGGTTGTCAGCAACGAGCACCCTGAGATCCTCGAGCGCACCGTGCCCCATGCGGAGGACGAGGTCGAGGTGCGTCGGGCAATGCGGCGACTGAAGTCGGCCCAGCAGATGCACGTCAGCTCGACCGCTGGTACCGACCTGCGCATTGCGCTGGCTGGCGCACGCATCGGTGGGGTCTGGGGTTTCACCGCCAAGCCGGGGTCGCTGAGCCACTGGCCCGCTGGATTGGTGCTGGCATTCCCGGCCGCCGGGTCGGTGTCGGGCAAGCTGGTGCTCGCGCCAGGCGATGTCAACCTGACCTTCAAACGCTACCTGGCCGACCCGGTGACGCTGCACATCGACGATGACCATGTCACAGAGATCGAAGGCCGCAGCGTCGATGCCGATTTGATGCGCGGCTACTTCGCTGCCTGGGCGACCGGGCCCGACGACCGCGCGGCCTATGCGGTGTCTCATGTGGGCTGGGGGCTGAACCGACGTGCGCGCTGGGATGCGATGACCTTCTACGACAAGGCGGATTTCAACGGCACCGAGCTGCGAGCTTTTGCCGGCAATTTTCTGTATTCGACTGGCGCCAACGAGGTGGCCGGGCGCCATACGCTGGGCCATTTCGACCTGCCACTGCGCGGCTGCACGGTGGCGCTCGACGGCGTCGCGGTGGTCGATGCCGGGCGGCTGCTGTGAGCGCGGCGCTCGTCACCGACGCGCCGCTGGCGCACTTGCGCTGGAACCCGGTCGAACCCATTGCCAGGCCACCCGTGCTGCTGCTGCACGGTGTGGGTGGTGGCCGCCAGGCTTGGGACGATGCGAGCTCGGGCACTGGCGCTGCGCTGGCTGCGGCCGGTTTTCGTGCGCTGGCGGTGGATTTCCCGGGCTACGGCTTGTCGGCGACGATCTCGCCTTACGACTTGGCCGGGCTGGCCGACGCGGTCGAGCGCTTGATCGACTGGCTGGACTGCGGGCCTGCGGTGGTGGTCGGCCACAGCATGGGCGGCATGGTGGCCCAGGAGCTGCTTGCCCGCGCGCCGCAAGCTGTGGCGATGGCGGTCTTGGCCAGCACCTCGCCGGCTTTTGGCAAGCCCGGTGGCGATTGGCAGCGCGATTTTCTGCAATCGCGCTTCGCGCCGCTTGACGCCGGTCTGGGCATGGCCGGCTTGGCCGGACCGCTGGTGAGCGCGATGGTCGCCCCCGACATGTCCGCGGCCCGCCGCGCTGTGGCCCAGGCGATGATGTCCGGCGTGCCCGAAGCGACCTACCGCAGCGCGGTGGCGGCGCTGGTGGCTTTCGACCGCCGCGCCGCGTTGCCCTCGATCCAGGTGCCGACCTTGGTGGTCACCGGCGAGCTCGACCGCACCGCAGCGCCTGAGGTGGCGCAACGCATGGCCGGGTTCATCCCGGGCGCGAGGTTCGCCGTGGTGCCGGGTGCCGGTCATCTGCTCAACATCGAGCAGCCCGAGGCTTTCAACCGCGTGTTGCTGGACTTTGTTCAGCAGCGCTGAAACAACCGGAGATCACGATGTCCACGCTGTCCGAATCGCAGACTGCCAGCACACCGGTCACGCGCTACCAGCCTTCGCACATCGCCGGCAACCCGGCTTCGTTGACGCCGCTGCAGCGCGAGTTGATCGCGCGCGTGGCCGCGCTCGGCCCGCGCTTTGCCGATCGCGCCGAGCGCTACGACCGCGAGGCCAGCTTCCCGTTCGAAAACTACGACGACTTGCGCGCCGCCGGTTTGCTAGGCATCTGCGTGCCCAAGGCCTACGGCGGCCTCGGCGCCGACTTCGCGACCTATGTGATGGTGGCCGCCGAACTGGGACGCTGGTGCGGCGCCACCGCCTTGAGCTTCAACATGCATGTGTGCTCTTGCCTGTGGGCCGGTGAGATCGCCGACGCGCTCGACATGACGCCCGCGCAGCGCGCCGACCACGAGGTCAAGCGCGCGCACCACTTCGCCCGCATCGTCGGCGAGGGCAAGATTTACGCCCAGCCCTTCTCTGAGGGCGGCGCTGCCGCGGCTGGTGCCGCCCCTTGGGGCACGACAGCGACCCGGGTTGACGGCGGCTATGTCGTCAACGGCAAGAAGATCTTCGCATCGCTGGCCGGTGCTGCCGACACTTACGGGGTGCTGTGCACCTTGGACCGGCCCGACCGCGCCTCAGGCGGCAGCCGGCGCGATGCGATGTACCTGGCGGTGCCGGCCGATGCGCTGGGCGTCAGCGTGGTCGGCGACTGGGATCCGCTGGGCATGCGCGGCACGGTCAGCCGCAACCTGCTGTTCAAGGACGTGTTCGTGCCCGAGAGCGCGCGGATGATGCCCGAGGGGCTGTATTTCCAAGCTGCCAGCCGTTTTCCGCACATGTTCGCGACGCTGTCGCCGACTTACCTGGGTGTGGCGCAGGCGGCTTATGACTTCACGGTGCAATACCTGCGCGCCGAGGTGCCAGGGATGCCACCGGTCAAGCGTCGGATGTACCCGACCAAGCAGTACGCCGTGGCCGAGATGCGGATCAAGCTCGAGGCGACCCGCGCGCTGTTCCTGCAGAACGCTCGCGACGCTGCCATCGACCCCGACAAGGACCGGCGGATGCGCTTGTACGCGGCGCACTACACGATCATGGAGAACGCCAACGACATCTGTCGACTGGCGATCCGCACCTGCGGCGGGCAGAGCATGCTCAAGTCGCTGCCGCTGGAGCGGCTGTACCGCGATTCGCGCTGCGGCTCACTGATGCTGCCCTGGACCGCAGAACTGTGCATGGACAGGTTGGGCCGTGAATGCCTGTACGAGGCCGGCGAGCGTGACGAGGTGATTGAATGACGCTGGCGCGGCGCCGCGGTGACTGAGCTCTACCAACGCATCGCCGGCCAAGCCGCGCGCCGGCCCGACGCGCTGGCGCTGCAAGTCGGCGAGCGCTTGCTGAGCTACCGTGACTTGTTGAACCTGACTGACGCGAGCGCGCGGCAGTTCCGGGCCGAGGGCTTGGGCCAAGCCTCGCTGCTCGGCTGGTTGGGCCACAACAGCGCCGAGATGGTGGCCGCGCTGCTGGCTTGCGCCAAGATCGGCGCGGTGTTCGTGCCGCTGAACTGGCGACTGGCAGCGCCCGAACTGGCGGCGATCACCGTCCATGCCGGGCTGTCTGCACTGCGGCACAGTCCCGAACTGGCGTTGTTGGCAGACCAGGTGCTGGCGCTGGCGCCGTTGTCCGGCACAGGCACGGCGCGGGTCGAGCCAGGCGACGTGATGCTGGTCTATACCTCTGGCACCACCGGCGAGCCCAAAGGCGCGATGCACAACCAGGCAGGCATGTTGGCCAACATCGACATTGCGCTGGCGGTTCAGGGCATGAGTGCGATCGACCGGGTGCTGGCGGTGCTGCCGCTGTTCCATGTCGGCGGGCTGTGCATCCAGGTGCTGCCGGCGCTGGCCGCTGGGGCTGCCGTCAAGCTGCACCCGCGATTCGACCCCGGCGCCTGGCTGCAAGACCTGGCGGCTTGGCGGCCCAGCACCAGCTTGCTCGTGCCTGCGGTGATGCAGGCCTTGCTTGCTCACCCGGATTGGCCGACGACCGATCTGCGCAGCCTGCGCTTCGTCAACAGCGGCTCGTCGATCGTGCCGCTGGCCTTGATCGAGGCCTTTCACGCTCGCGGACTGCCGGTCGCTCAGGTCTATGGCAGCACCGAGACCGGCCCGTTCTCGATTGCGCTGCTGCCTGACGAGGCTTTGGCCCGAGCCGGCAGCGTCGGCCGGCCGGCACCTGGCGTGGCGCTTCGGTTGCTCGATGAGGCAGGGTCGGACGTTGCGGTCGGTGAGGTCGGCGAGATTGCGCTGCGCGCACCCAACCTGATGCGCGGCTACCACCGCTTGCCGGAGGGCGCTGGCTTTGCGGGGGGAAGGGCTCAGGGTTGGTTTGCCACCGGCGACCTGGCACGCCTGGACCAGGACGGATTTGTCACAGTGGTCGGCCGCAGCAGGGACTTGATCATCTCGGGCGGCGAGAACATCTACCCGGCCGAGATCGAGAACCTGGTTGGCGCCTGGCCCGGCGTGGTCGAGGCCGCAGTGGTCGGCTTGCCCGACCCTCGCTGGGGCGAGGTGCCCGTGCTGGTGCTGGTGGCATGCCCGGGCGCCGTGCTGGACTTGGCCGGACTTCAGGCCTGTCTGGTGCAACAGTTGGCACGCTACAAGCAGCCCCGCAGCGTCGTCGTCGCAGCTGGGCTGCCCAAGACAGCGCTGGGCAAGGTGCAGAAAGCGCTGCTGCGCGAGTCGCTGTTGTCAGTTGGCGGCATCGCTGCCGATTGAGCTTGCCGGACCTAGACCAGACTGGTCAGTTCAGCAGCTTCAGTTCAAAACGATCGGCGGACTCGCGGAGGCTGGCTCGGCCGGTGCGGCATTCGGCTCCGGGAAACCCCAATCCGCTTCGACCAGCGCTTGTTCGAGCAATCGCATCAAGCCGGTGGCCAGATCTTCGGACAGCTCGAGCGTGATGTTGCGGCCATCGGTCTCGCGCGCGGCCAACCTCACGCCCTTGCCTTGCTGGCCTGGGCCGATATCGAAGGCCATCGGCAGCAAGGGCTCTGGCCCCAGCGGCAGGGCCGCGGGCTTGGGGTCGAAAGGCGTGGCGAAATCGGTGTTGGGCAAGGTCCTGTTGCGCGCAGCCTGAGCCATCATCGCCTGCGCCTCGGGCAGCGCGATCGCGTGGGGTGCGACCCGGGCCATGCTGGCGAGCGTGACCACGCGGTTGAGGTGCGGCCAGAGTTGGCGCAGCATGCGCCGGGTCAGCCAGACCGCAAACATTTCGCCGGCAGCGGTGCGCAGTTGCCACAGCACGCGGTCGGCTGTCGGCTGGTAGCGCACTTGCATCTGATGGATGTTCACCAGTCCATTTTAGGCAAGCCAGGGCGCTGCCGCCTGGCTTTGGTCGGATTCCATCCGGCGCTGTCGACCTGATCTTGCGCAATTTGCGGGCCTGGCGGGCGCCGGCCTTGGGCTTGAAATGGCGCCCAAGAGCCCAACGTCGGAAGCTATCAGGAGGAATTGCCATGCGTCTCGACAAACTCACCACTGCCTTCCAACAAGCCCTGGCCGAGGGCCAGAGTTTGGCGGTGGCCCGCGACAACCCCTACATTGAGCCGAGCCACGTACTGGCGGCGATGCTGGTGCAACCCGATGGTCCGAAGGCCTTGCTTGACCGCGCTGGTGCCAACACCGCAGCGCTGAAGACCGCGATGGACGTGGCGATCAACAGCTTGCCCAGCGTGCAGGGTGGGGGGCAGGTGCAGGCTGGGCGCGACTTGGTGCAATTGCTGCAGGCTGCCGACAAGGAGGCCACCAAGCGCGGCGACCAGTTCATTGCCAGCGAGATGTTCCTGCTGGCGCTGGCCGACAGCAAGAGCGACATCGGTGGCATCGTTCGCGGCCACGGTCTGTCGCGCAAGGCGCTGGAAGCCGCAGTCGAGGCCGTGCGCGGGGGGGCTGGGGTCGATTCGGCTGAATCCGAAGGCCAGCGCGAGGCCTTGAAGAAATACACACTGGACCTGACCGAACGGGCCAGGCAAGGCAAGCTTGACCCAGTGATAGGCCGCGACGATGAGATTCGCCGTGCGATCCAGGTGCTGCAGCGCCGCACCAAGAACAACCCGGTGCTGATCGGCGAGCCCGGCGTCGGCAAGACCGCGATCGTCGAAGGTTTGGCGCAGCGCATCGTCGCCGGCGAGGTGCCCGACACGCTGCGCGACAAGCGCGTGTTGGTGCTCGACATGGCCGGACTGCTGGCAGGCGCCAAGTACCGTGGCGAGTTCGAGGAGCGGTTGAAGGCCGTGCTCAAGGAGGTCTCGGCCGATGAGGGCCGGATCATCCTTTTCATCGACGAGTTGCACACCATGGTTGGCGCTGGCAAGGCCGAGGGCGCGATCGATGCCGGCAATATGCTCAAGCCCGCGTTGGCGCGCGGCGAGTTGCACTGCATAGGCGCGACCACGCTGAACGAATACCGCAAGTACGTCGAAAAGGATGCCGCGCTCGAGCGTCGTTTCCAGAAAGTACTGGTCGACGAACCCAGCGTCGAGGCCACGATCGCGATCTTGCGCGGCTTGCAAGAGAAGTACGAAGTCCACCACGGCGTCGAGATCACCGACCCGGCGATCGTGGCCGCTGCCGAACTCTCGCACCGTTACATCACCGACCGATTCCTGCCCGACAAGGCGATCGACCTGATCGACGAGGCGGCGGCCAAGATCAAGATCGAGATCGACTCCAAGCCCGAGGTGATGGACAAACTCGACCGCCGGATGATCCAGCTGAAGATCGAACGCGAGGCGATGAAGAAGGAGCACGACGAGGGTTCGCAGCGCCGGCTCGGTCTGATTGAGGACGAACTCGTCAAGCTGCAGCGCGAGTACAACGACCTCGAGCAGATCTGGAAGGCCGAAAAGGCGGCTGCACAGGGCAGCGCTCAGGTCAAGGAGCAGATCGAGCAGATCAAATTCCAGATCGAGGAACTCAAGCGCAAGGGCGACTTCAACAAGGTCGCCGAATTGCAGTACGGGCGCTTGCCTGAACTGGAAAAAACCTTGAAGGAAGCCCAGGCCAAGGAGTCTGGCAAGACCAAGGGCGCAAAGGATGGCACCGGTGGGCCGCAGTTGCTGCGCACCATGGTCGGCGCCGAGGAAATCGCCGAGGTGGTGTCACGAGCCACCGGCATCCCGGTGAGCAAGCTGATGCAGGGCGAGCGCGACAAGTTGTTGCAAATGGAGGACAAGCTGCACCAGCGCGTGGTTGGGCAGGACGAGGCCATCGTCGCGGTGGCCGATGCGATCCGCCGTTCGCGCGCAGGCCTGAGCGACCCGAACCGGCCGCTAGGGTCCTTCCTGTTCCTCGGACCGACCGGTGTCGGCAAGACCGAGTTGTGCAAGGCGCTGGCAGGATTTTTGTTTGACAGCGACGACCACATGATCCGGGTCGACATGAGCGAGTTCATGGAAAAGCACAGCGTCTCGCGGCTGATCGGCGCACCGCCGGGCTATGTCGGTTATGACGAGGGCGGCACCTTGACCGAGGCGGTGCGACGCAAGCCTTATTCGGTGCTCTTGCTCGACGAGGTCGAAAAAGCGCATCCCGACGTCTTCAACGTGTTGCTGCAAGTGCTTGACGACGGTCGTCTGACCGATGGCCAGGGCCGCACCGTGTACTTCAAGAACACCGTGATCGTGATGACCAGCAACCTGGGATCGCACATGATCATGCAGATGGCGGGTCAGTCGACCGAGTTGATCCGCGAAGCGGTCTGGGGCGAGGTGAAGGCGCATTTCAGGCCCGAATTCCTCAACCGCATCGACGAGACCGTGGTCTTCCATGCGCTGGACGAAGCCAACATCCGCGAGATCGCCAAGATCCAGTTGAAGTTGCTCGAGGCCAGGCTCGAGAAGATGGAGATGAAGCTCGAGGTCTCGGACGAAGCGCTGGCTGAAATCGCCAAAGTCGGTTTCGACCCGGTGTTCGGCGCCAGACCGCTCAAGCGCGCGATCCAGCACCGGATCGAGAACCCGGTGGCCAAGCTGATCCTGCAAGGTCGCTTTGGTCCGAAGGATGTGGTGCCGGTGGATGTGCGAGACGGCCAGTTCGAGTTCGGTCGCGTGGTGCATTGAGCTAACTGGGCTGGCGGCGGGTTGGGGCTTTGTCCCGCCCGCGCCAGCGGCGTGCCCCAGGGTTCACTAAGATGTGAATCATGAGCCCTGCAACAGCCTTCCGTACCTGCCATTCCAGCGGCGTTGGCTGGCGCGCTGAATGACCGCGCTCGTCGCCGATGACTTGAGTCCACCGCCGCTGCGCCAGGACGCCACAGTCATCGGTCTGGTCGGGCTGGCACATGCCGTCAGCCATTTCAGCCAGTTGCTGCTCGCGCCGCTGTTCCCCTGGCTCAAGGAGGCGTTCGGGGTCAGCTACACCGAGTTGGGCCTGTTGCTGACGATTTTCTTTGTCGTCTCGAGCGTGGTGCAGACGGCTTCGGGTTTTGTCGTCGACCGCTTCGGTCCGCGGCCTGTGCTGCTGTGTGGGCTGACACTCTTGGGCTTGGCCGCGCTGGGCTACGCTTGCAGCCAGACCTATGCGATGCTGGCGGCCTGTGCGGTGATCGCTGGCATCGGCAACGGCGTGTTCCACCCGGTGGACTACACCTTGATCAACCGCAAGGTGCACAAGACCCGGCTCGGCCACGCCTACAGCGCTCACGGCATCACCGGCACGCTGGGCTGGGCGCTGGCGCCGTTGTTGATGGTGCCGGTGGCGATCGCCTGGGGCTGGCGCGCGGCGATGTTCAGCGCATCGGCAGTGGCTTTCCTGGTGCTGGCCGTGATGTGGTGGCAGCGCGATCAGTTGACGTTGGAAGTGCAAGGTCCGACGGCATCAGCGGCCAGTGACAGGCCAGCCGAGGGGCCGTTCGACTTTCTGCGCATCCCCGCCGTATGGATGTGCTTCGGCTTTTTCTTCTTCTCCGCGATCGCTCTCAGCGTGGTGCAGAGTTTTGCGCCTGAGTCGGCGCGGCAGTTGCACGGTGTGCCGCAGCACTGGGTAGCCCTGTGCCTGTCGGTCTACATGGTCGGCAGCGCCTGCGGCATGGTGGGCGGTGGCTTTCTGGCCTCCGACCCGGTGCGCTGCGAGCGCGTGGTCGGTGTCGGCATGGGGCTGGCAGCCAGCATCGCGCTGATGGTGGCTTTTTTGCCGATCTACGCCGGCGCTGTGCCGCTGATGTTCGCGCTGATGGGTCTGTTCTCGGGCAGCGCAAGTCCGTCGCGCGACCTGCTGGTCAAGCGTTCGACGCCCGAAAACGCCAGCGGACGGGTCTTTGGCGTGGTCTATGCGGGTCTGGACATCGGTCAGGCGATCGCGCCGCTGATCTTCGGCCGCCTGATGGACATGCATCAGTACCGCGACGTCTGGATCGGCCTGGCGCTGGTGCAACTGGTGCTGATCGTCAGTGCCTTCAACGTGCGGCGGGTACGGCGCGAATTGCGGCCGGCTTGACGCATTTCTTCTCGTAAATCCCTTCGATCCCAGGCCTGCTGATAATCGGCAGTTCTCACCCAACCGAGGTATCTCGATGAACCCCAGACCCGCCGGCCATGTCCTCGTTGAAGCCCTGGTCGCCCAGGGCGTTCACACCGCATTCGGCGTGCCGGGTGAGAGCTACCTGGCGGTGCTCGACGGCTTCCACCAGCACCGAGACCAGATCCGCTTCATTGCCTGCAGGCAGGAGGGCGGCGCGGCCTTCATGGCCGAGGCCCAGGGCAAGCTCACGGGCCGGCCCGGCATCTGCTTCGTCACCCGGGGCCCGGGCGCGACCAATGCCAGCATTGGCATCCACACGGCGTTTCAGGACTCGACGCCGCTGATCCTGTTCGTCGGCCAGGTCGCCAGCGACCAGCGCGACCGCGAGGCATTCCAGGAACTCGATTACCGCCAGATGTTCGGCCCCGGCACGCTGGGCCTGGCCAAGTGGGTGGGTGAGATACAGGATGCCGACCGCCTGCCCGAATACATCGCCCGCGCTTTTCACACCGCGCTGCAGGGCCGGCCTGGCCCGGTGGTGCTGGTGTTGCCAGAGGACATGCTGACCGAGTTGACCGCAGCACCTGTGCTGCCTCGGGTCGAGCCCGCGCAGGCCTGGCCCGCGCCCGGCGCGCTGCGCGACCTGCGCGCGATGCTGCTGGCGGCGCAGCGCCCGATGCTGATCGCCGGCGGTAGCGGCTGGGACGCCGAGGCTGCCCGCGCGCTGCAGCGTTTTGCCGAGAACTGGCAGATCCCGGTGGGCTGCGGATTCCGTTTTCAGGACACCTTCGACAACCGCCATCCGCTGTATGCCGGCGACGTGGGGATCGGTCTGAGCCCCAAGCTGGCGCAGCGCGTCAAGGACGCCGACCTGATCATCGCGTTGGGCGTGCGACTGGGCGAGATGACCACTGGCGGCTACACCTTGCTGACACCGCCACGCCCGACGCAGAAGCTGGTCCACATCCACGCTGGCGCCGAGGAACTGGGTCGGGTCTACGCCGCCGATCTGCTGATGCAGTCGTCCATGGCCTGCGCGGCCAAGGCGTTGGAGACGCTGGCTGCGCCGCCCAGCCTGCCCTGGGGTGAATGGGCTGCCACGGCCCATGTTGATTACGAGGCCAACCATGTGGCGCCGCCCGTCGCGCCGCTCGACATGGCGGTGGTGATGAAGACCGTGCAGCGCTTGGCGCCGGCCGACACTGTCTACACCAACGGCGCGGGCAATTTCAGTGGCTGGCTGCACCGCTATGTGCGCTACTTCGGGCTGCAGCACCATGGTCGCACCCAGTTGGCCCCGACGTCGGGGTCTATGGGTTATGGCTTTCCGGCCGCGGTGGCAGCGGCGCTGCTGTACCCCGAGCGAACCGTTGTCAACGTGGCAGGCGACGGTGACTTCCTGATGACTGGCCAGGAACTCGCCACGGCCTCGGGCTATGGCGCCAACCGGGGCGCGGGTCGGCTGGTCAGCCTGGTGGTCGACAACGGCACGTTCGGCACGATCCGCATGCACCAGGAGCGTGAGTACCCGGGCCGGGTCAGCGGCAGCGACCTGTTCAACCCCGATTTCGCCGCGATGGCGCGGGCTTTCGGCTGGCGTGCTGCCTGCGTGCAGACCACTGAGGCATTCGAAGCCTGTTTCGCCGAGGCCATGCAGCCAGGCGCGCCGATGCTGATCCACCTCAAACTCGACCCCGACGTCATCAACAGCCGCGCCACGCTGGCCTCGATCCGCGAAGCAGCGATCAAGGCCGGGCGCTGAACAGCCAGCGGGGGCACTCAACGTGGTGCGTGAAGGCGCGCAGGCGCGATCATTGGGTGCCCTGGATTGACGACTCACCGCGCCGCCATGACTTTTTCTTGCCCTTTGATCGAAAGCCACTGAGATGACGATTGCCCGCTTGTCCGAGGTCGCGCTGGAATATTTCGAGCATGGAGAGGGCCCCGATGTGGTGGTCTTTGTGCATGGCTATCAGGCCTCCGCGCGGGTCTGGTACGGCGTGCAGCAAGCATTGCCGGCGCAGCGCTACCGGTCCATCGCGGTCAACAACCGCGGTGCTGGCGCGTCGCAGGCGCCGCCGCTGGAGAGCGACTTCACGGTCCAGAAGTTCGCTGCCGACCTCTTTGAGCTCGTCAGCCAGCTCAAGCTCGACCGGTTCACGCTGGTCGGCCATTCGATGGGCGGTGCGACGGTGGCGCAGTTCGCGGTCGATCACCCAGGCATGGTCAGCGCGCTGGTGCTGCTCGATCCGGCCAGCCCGAATGGCGCGCCGTTGGATGCCGCGCAGATCGAGGTGTTGCTGGACCAGCGCATGGTGTTGCGCCGCGAGCAGCAGGCCCGGGGCGGTGGCGGTGACGGGATCGACGCGCGTGGCGAGGGTTTCGATGCCGAGCAACTGCAGCAGCTGATGCGCGACATCGCCGCTGCGCCTGAGCGCCGTCTGCGCGGATCGATGCGATCGATGTTGCAACTGCGCCTGGTCGATCGCGTGAAGCTGCTGCCGATGCCGGTGCTGCTCGCAGCGGGCGACCGCGACGCGATCATCCCTCTGGAGAACATGCTCGCCACCTGGGCGATGTACCCCAAGGGCACGGGTCTGCATGTCTGGCACGGCGAGGGCCACTCGCCCAACCTCGACTGCCCCGAGCAGGTCGCGGCGCTGCTGCGTCGATTCATCGAAACGCCGCGCGCAGCCCAGAGCAGAGTGGACCGCAGCGCTTCGGGTCGATAGACGCGTGCGCGCTTGACGAGCGGTAGCGTGAAAGTATCGGAAGCGCATTTTTCTACCGATCTAACTGCGCAGCCTTGACGCTCAGGCACCTATCAAAATAGCGCCAGGATGCCCTACCGCGCACCGATGACTTCGCGTTAAGGGCAACGTGGCGGCGGCGAGGATGAGGGCCTCCAGGCTACCCTAGAGGTTTGCAGGAGGCGGCGGGTCAGCGAAAAGTCGTCACTATGCGCACGCCGGTGGCGCTGTATGCAGTTCAACTAGGTCAGGATCTGTTGCGCTTCGAGGAGCGATGAAAAAGGCCTCTAAGTGATTGATTCACCCAGAGACCTGACTCAACATGCGTCAACCTGAAAAGCTCATGTGGTGCGCAGGACGGGAATCGAACCCGTACGCCCGAAGGCTGCGGGTTTTAAGCCCGCTACGTCTACCAGTTCCGTCACCCGCGCAATACTCCGATGATAGGTGGTGACGGCCTGCGCCTGATGCCCAGGTACAGGATCGACGGGATGCCACACTGCAGCTGGCGGCGGCTGACCATGATCTAGCCCCGCTGCCGGGTTGAACAGCCCTGGCACAATGGCAACAAATAGCACGATCGTTCGATTTTCTGCCATAGGCTGTCCATGGCCGGCGGCTTAGAATCGAAATCAACTTAGATCAACGTCTGTCCAACCAGTCCAGGAGCCGCTCGACATGAAGGTATTGGTACCCGTGAAGCGTGTTGTCGACTACAACGTCAAGGTGCGCGTGAAGTCCGACGGCACCGGTGTTGACATCGCCAACGTCAAGATGAGCATGAACCCCTTCGACGAGATTGCTGTCGAAGAAGCGGTTCGTTTGCGTGAAAAAGGCTTCGCCACTGAGGTGATCGTCGTGTCTTGCGGCGTCACGCAGTGCCAGGAGACGCTGCGCACCGCGATGGCGATCGGCGCTGACCGTGCGATCTTGGTTGAATGCGCGGATGAGTTGCAGCCGCTGGCGGTGTCCAAGTTGCTCAAGGCGCTGGTCGACAAGGAGCAGCCCGGGTTGATCATCCTGGGCAAGCAGGCGATCGACGACGACTGCAACCAGACCGGCCAGATGCTGGCCGCGCTGGCTGGCCTGTCACAAGGTACTTTTGCCAGCAAGGTCGAGATCGTTGATGGCAAGGCCCGGGTCACGCGCGAGATCGACGGTGGTTCTGAGATCCTCAGCCTGAGCCTGCCGGCGGTGATCACCACCGACCTGCGCCTGAACGAGCCGCGCTATGTCACGCTGCCCAACATCATGAAGGCCAAGAAGAAGCCGCTAGAGGTCTTCAAGCCGGCCGACCTGGGCGTTGATGTGACGCCGCGGATCAAGACCCTCAAGGTTGTCGAGCCGCCCAAGCGCGGTGCCGGCATCAAGGTGGCCGATGTCGCCACGCTGGTGAACAAGCTCAAGAACGAAGCGAAGGTGATCTGAGATGGCTGCATTGGTGATAGCTGAACACGACAACGGGTCTATCAAGGGCGCGACGCTCAACACTGTGACCGCCGCGCTGCAGTGCCATGCCGAGGTGCATGTGCTGGTGGCAGGCCACAACGCCGGGGCGGCTGCGGCCGCAGCGGCGCAGATCGCCGGCGTGACCAAGGTCTTGCACATTGAGTCCGATGGTTTCGGCCACGGTCTGGCTGAGAACATCGCCGCGCAGGTGGTCGCGATGTCGGCCGGTTACGGCCATCTGCTGTTCCCGGCCACCGCGGCAGGCAAGAACGTTGCGCCTCGCGTGGCGGCCTTGCTCGACGTGGGCCAGATCAGCGACGCGACCAAGGTCGTCAGCGCCGACACCTTCGAGCGTCCGATCTACGCCGGCAACGCGATCGCGACGGTGCAAAGCATTGATTCGATCAAGGTGATCACGGTTCGCACCACGGGCTTTGATGCCGCAGCAGCGACCGGCGGCAGCGCTGCGGTCGAGGTCTTGGCGGCGGTGGCCGATTCGGGCCACAGCAGCTTCCTGGGCAGCGAGATCGCGCGCAATGACCGGCCCGAGCTCACCGCGGCCAAGATCATCGTCTCAGGCGGCCGGGCGATGGGCAGCAGCGAGAAGTTCAACGAGGTACTGACGCCTTTGGCTGACAAGCTCGGCGCCGCGCTCGGCGCCAGCCGCGCAGCGGTTGATGCGGGCTATGCCCCCAACGACTGGCAGGTCGGACAGACCGGCAAGATCGTCGCGCCCACGCTCTACGTAGCCTGCGGCATCAGCGGCGCGATCCAGCACCTGGCCGGCATGAAGGACAGCAAGGTGATCGTCGCGATCAACAAGGACGCCGAGGCGCCGATCTTCAGCGTCGCTGATTACGGGCTTGAGGCCGATCTGTTCACCGCCGTGCCCGAGTTGGTCGCCGCGCTGTGATGCGCTGGCGCTGATGCCTGCTTGACCCTTTCCTGGGCGCCTTTCGTGGCGCCCTTGTTTTTTCTGGAGACTGCAATGACCTACCGCGCCCCTGTCAAGGACATGTTGTTCGTGATGCAAGAGTTGGCCGGTTTGGCCCATGTGGCCGAACTGCCCGGATTTGAGGAGGCTGGCCTCGACACCGCCGCTGCGGTGCTCGGCGAATGCGCCAAACTGAACCAGGATGTGATCGCACCGCTGAACTGGGCGGGTGACCAGCAGCCTTCGTCGTTCAAGGACGGCCGGGTCACGACGACGCCGGGCTTCAAACAGGCTTTCCGCCAGTTTGCCAAAGGCGGTTGGCAAGGCCTGCACCATCCGGTCGACTTCGGCGGCCAGGGACTGCCCAAGCTGATCCACGCGGCCTGCATCGAGATGCTCAACAGCGCCAACCTGAGCTTTGCACTGTGCCCGCTGCTCACCGACGGCGCGATCGAGGCCTTGCTGACGGCAGGCAGCGACGAGCTCCAAGCCAAATACCTGCCGAAGATGATCGCCGGCGACTGGACCGGCACGATGAACCTGACCGAGCCGCAGGCGGGATCGGACCTCGCTGCGGTGCGCAGCCGGGCCGAGCCGCAGGCCGACGGCACGTACCGGCTGTTCGGCACCAAGATCTACATCACCTACGGTGAGCACGACCTGACCGAGAACATCGTCCACCTGGTGCTGGCTCGGGTGACCGGTGCGCCCGAGGGCGTCAAGGGCATCTCGCTGTTCGTCTGCCCGAAATTCATGGTCAATGACGACGGCTCGCTGGGTGCGCGCAACGATGTGCACTGCGTCAGCATCGAACACAAGCTGGGCATCAAGGCCAGCCCGACCGCTGTGCTGCAGTACGGCGACGGCACGGCGGAGGTCAATGCAAACGGCGCCGGGCCCGGCGCCGTGGGCTATTTGGTCGGCCAGGAAAACCGCGGCCTGGAGTACATGTTCGTGATGATGAACGCGGCGCGCTATGCGGTCGGCGTGCAGGGCATTGCTGTGGCCGAGCGGGCTTACCAAAAAGCTGTGTCCTATGCCAGGGATCGAGTCCAGAGCCGGCCTGTCGATGGCTCGTTGAACACCGCCGCACCGATCATCCACCACCCTGATGTCAAGCGCATGCTGATGACGATGCGCGCTTACACCGAGGGCTGCCGGGCGATGGCGCTGGTGGCAGCGGCCGCGCAGGACGCCGCCCACGCCCATCCGGATGCCGAGGTTCGCAAGCAGAACCAGGCTTTCTACGAGTTCATGGTGCCGCTGATCAAGGGCTATTCGACCGAGATGAGCCTGGAAGTCACTTCGCTGGGCGTGCAGGTGCACGGCGGCATGGGTTTCATCGAGGAGACCGGTGCGGCCCAGTATTACCGCGATGCCAAGATCCTGACGATCTACGAGGGCACGACGGCGATCCAGGCCAACGACCTGGTCGGTCGCAAGACCTCGCGCGACGGCGGCGCCACCGCGCGCTCGATCGCGGCCCAGATCCAGGCCACCGAGAGCCTGCTGGCCGCGCGCAGCAGCGACGCAGCGCGCGCGATGCTCAAGCGCTTGAGCGCGGCCCGCCTGGCTTTGCTCGACGTGGTGGACTTCGTCGCCGGCCAGACCCGTGCGAGTCCGAACGCGGTGTTTGCCGGCAGCGTGCCCTACCTGATGCTGGCCGGCAATGTGATCGCCGGCTGGCAGATGGCGCGCGCGCTGCTGGTGGCCGAGGACCGGCTCACCGAAGGCGTCGAGACCGACTTCATGCGCGCCAAGATCAGCACCGCGCGCTTCTACGCTGACCACCTGCTGAGCAAGGCCACGGGCTTGCGCGACAGCATCGTCGAAGGATCGGCCGGCGTCACCGAGATGGCGCTAGACGCGTTCTGATCTCGCTTGTTGCGGATCTGTAAGCGCTGTCTCAAGCGTGATAGTCCGCTGTCCAGAGTGCTCGCACACTGGCCAATTGTTCTCATTCCTGTTGGAGTTGCCTGTGCCCTTGCCCGCTGCCCTCGCCAATCTTCCTTTGCCGATCATCGGCTCGCCGCTGTTCATCATCAGCACCCCCAAGCTCGTGATCGAGCAGTGCAAGGCCGGTGTGGTGGGGTCCATGCCCATGCTCAACGCCCGCCCGTCCTCGCAGGTCGATGACTGGCTGGCCGAGATCACCGAGACCCTGGCGGCCTGGGATCGCGCCCACCCCGATCAGAAGGCCGCGCCGTTCGCGATCAACCAGATCGTGCACAAGAGCAACGACAGGCTAGACCACGACATGGAGGCCTGCGCCCGCTACAAGGTGCCGATCATCATCACCAGCCTGGGCGCGCGGGTCGACATCAACGAGGCGGTGCATGCCTGGGGCGGCGTGGTGCTGCACGACATCATCAACAACCACCATGCCCACAAGGCGATCGACAAGGGCGCCGACGGTCTGATCGCGGTGGCCGCAGGTGCCGGTGGCCATGCCGGGTCCAAGAGCCCGTTCGCGCTGATCCAGGAAATTCGCCAGTGGTTCCATGGCCCGCTGGCGCTGTCAGGCAGCATCGCCACCGGCGACGCGGTGCTGGCCGCGCTGGCGATGGGCGCGGACTTTGCGTACATCGGCTCAGCCTTCATCGCCACCGAGGAGGCCCGGGCCACCGACCCGCACAAGCAGGCCATCGTCGACGCCAACTCCGACGACATCGTCTACAGCAACCTGTTCACAGGCGTGCATGGCAACTACCTCAAGCCCTCGATCCGCAATGCCGGCCTGGACCCCGACAACCTGCCGGTCAGCGACCCGAGCAAGATGAACTTCGGCAATGTCGATAGCGGTGGTGCCAAGAAAGCCTGGAAGGACATCTGGGGCTGCGGCCAGGGCATCGGCGCGATCGACAAGGTCAGGCCGGTGGCTGAGTTTGTCGCCCAGCTCAAGCGCGAGTACGCTGCGGCCCGCCAACGCATCGGCCTGGTCGAGGCGGGTGTGGCCACGGTTTGATTCTTCTGTAGCGCTGCGCCAGGCCTTGCCCTCACCCGCCAAACCCGGCGGACTGGGTCGAACCCGGTTTTGAAGTCCGTCCAAGAGGAATCGTCATGTCCGATAAAGCCATGCCCGCCAGCTCGCTGACGGCACAGATCGACAGTGCAGCGCAAGCTCTCCAAGCCCAGATCGTCGACTGGCGGCGCGACTTTCACCAGCATCCGGAGCTCGGCAACCGCGAGTTCAGGACCTCGGCGATCGTCGCTGCGCACTTGCGCAAGCTCGGTTTCGACGAGGTTCGCACCGAGGTGGCGCACACCGGGGTGGTCGGGCTGCTCAAGGGCGGTTTGCCCGGCCCAGTGGTCGCGCTGCGCGCTGACATGGATGCGCTGCCGGTGGCCGAGGAGGTCGACCTGCCGTTTGCATCCAAGGTCCGCACCGATTGGAACGGTGAGCAGGTCGGTGTGATGCACGCCTGTGGCCACGACGCCCACACCGCCATCCTGATGGGCGTTGCCGAGGTGCTGGCCGGGCTGCGTGCGGGCTTGCGCGGCAGCGTCAAGTTCATCTTCCAGCCGGCCGAGGAAATGCCGCCTGAGGGTGAGGAGGGCGGCGCCAAGATGATGGTCGAGCAAGGCGCGATGGACAACCCCAGGCCGGCGGCCATCTTTGGCCTGCACGTGACCTCGCGTCTGCCACTGGGTGTGATCGGTTACCGGCCTGGACCGACGATGGCCAGCGCCGACAACCTCAAGATCACGATCCACGGCCGCCAGACCCACGGCGCGATGCCCTGGTTTGGCGTCGACCCGATCGTCACTGCGGCCCAAGTGGTGATTGGCCTGCAGACCGTCGTCAGCCGCCAGATCGACCTGACCCAGGAGCCTGCGGTGGTGACGATCGGCGCGATCAAGGGCGGTCTGCGCGAGAACATCATCCCCGATTCGGTCGAGATGCGCGGCACCATCCGTACCTTCAACGAGGGCATGCGCGACGACATTCACGAGCGCGTGACCTACCTAGCCGAGGCCATCAGCCGAGGCTCGCGCGCTGGTTGCACGGTTTGCATCAAGAAGAATTACCCGGTGACCGTCAACGATCCGGTTTTGACCGAGACCATGTTGCCGACGTTGCGCCGGGTGGTCGGTGCCGAACAACTGCACCTGGTGCCGAAGGTCATGGGCTCGGAGGATTTCTCGTTCTTCCAGCGCGTGGTGCCGGGGCTGTTCTTCTTTGTCGGCGTCACGCCTGGCGGCGCTGCCGAGTTGGCCAAGGCCGCGCCCAACCATTCACCCCGATTCTTTGTCGACGAAGGCTGCCTGTTGCCCGGTGTACGGGCGCTGGCGCAGTTGGCTTGCGACTTCCTCGAGGCGAACCCGTCCGAGGCTTGAACGGCCGCTGCTGTTCGGTAACACCCGTTCGGCCCTGAAAGTCCTGCCGCAGTGGCCTGTTGTGTTGAAGGTGCTGCCGGCGCTGTTGGTGTGCAGACCGGGCCGGGATGGCGCCGCCTATCCCGCGACAGCAGCGTCCTGTGGGCCGCCAGGACTGATTCATGCTGTGACCTTGTGTCCCTTCGCAGGGCCATCCAGCGACGAATTTGTCAGCGAAATCGACGCTTGACTGTTGTCTAATGGCGTTTTGGGCGGTTACTGCGAGGGTGTTACAGTCTAGCCCATTGAGCAAAATAAGCCCTTTCGTGCCCCTTGCTGATTGGTTTTTTATCGATCGAGATTTAAAGCAAGACGGTTCGCAATCCGCCTACCGGTCGAGCCGGGCCGCGGAAGGTTGATCAACCCATCGAAGCCCTGCAGACCGGGGCAGAAGGTGAGCGAGCGATGATGCAGCAACACAGGTCTAATTCGCACCTGTTCGGGGGCAACGCCCCTTATGTCGAGGAACTCTACGAGGCCTACCTCGACAATCCAGGCAGCGTGCCCGACACCTGGCGCAGCTACTTCGACAACCTGCAGAACGTGCCTGCCACCGACGGTTCGCAGTCGCGTGACGTGGCCCATGCCCCGGTAGTCGAATCCTTCGCACAGCGTGCCAAGGCCAATGCCTTCGCGCTCAAAGCCAGCTCCGCAGATCTGGCGGTCGCGCGCAAGCAGGTTCATGTGCAGTCGCTGATCGCGTCCTACCGATTCCTGGGTTCTCGCTGGGCTGATCTGGACCCGCTCAAGCGCGCTGAGCGCCCCAAGATTCCCGAACTCGAGCCGGCTTTCTACGACCTGAGCGAGTCCGACATGGACATCACGTTCAGTGCCGCGAACACGTATTTCGGTAAATCCGAGAACATGACGCTGCGCGAGATCGTGCAGGCGCTGCGCGAGACTTATTGTGGTTCGGTCGGTGCTGAGTACATGCATTGCACCGACCCGACCGAGAAACGCTGGTGGCAAGAGCGGCTCGAGTCGATCCGCAGCAAGCCCAGTTTCGGCGTCGACGAGAAAAGACACATCCTGGACCGACTGACCGCGTCCGAAGGTTTGGAACGCTATCTGCACACCAAGTATGTTGGCCAGAAGCGTTTCTCGCTGGAAGGCAGCGAGAGTTTCATCGCCTCGATGGACGAGGTGGTGCAGCGCGCTGGCGCCCATGGCGTGCAGGAGATGGTGATCGGCATGGCGCACCGAGGCCGGCTCAACGTGCTGGTCAACATCCTGGGCAAGATGCCCAAGGATTTGTTCGCTGAGTTCGACCACACCGCGCCCGAGAATCTGCCGTCTGGCGACGTCAAATACCACCAGGGTTTCTCGAGCGACATCACGACCCCCGGCGGTCCGCTGCACCTGACGCTGGCCTTCAACCCCTCGCACCTGGAAATCGTCAACCCGGTGGTCGAGGGCTCGGTCAAGGCCAGGATGGATCGCCGCGGCGACGTCACCGGTGCCGAGGTGCTGCCGGTGCTGGTGCACGGAGATGCGGCTTTTGCCGGGCAGGGCGTCGTGATGGAGACGCTGGCGCTGGCGCAGACACGTGGTTACTACACCGGTGGCACGCTGCACATCGTCATCAACAACCAGATCGGCTTCACGACCAGCGACCCGCGCGATTCGCGGTCTACGCTGTACTGCACCGACGTCGTCAAGATGATCGAGGCCCCGGTGCTGCACGTCAACGGTGACGACCCGGAAGCCGTGGTGCTGTGCACCCAGTTGGCACTCGACTACCGCCAGCAGTTCAAGAAGGACGTGGTGGTCGACATCATCTGCTTCCGCAAGCTCGGCCACAACGAGCAGGACACGCCGGCGCTGACCCAGCCGCTGATGTACAAGGTGATCGCCAAGCACCCTGGCACCCGCAAGCTGTACGGCGACAAGCTGGTGGCGCAGAACGTGCTGCCCGCGGGCGGCCCCGAAGAGATGGTCAAGCAGTTGCGCGCGGCATTCGACGAAGGCCGGCACACGATGGATCCAGTGCTGACCAACTTCAAGAGCAAATACGCGGTCGACTGGTCGCCATTCCTCGGCAAGAAGTGGACCGATGCTGCCGACACTGCGCTGCCGCTGGCCGAGGTCAAGCGACTGGCCGAGCGCGTGACCACGGTGCCGCCGAACTTCAAGGTCCATTCGCTGGTCGAAAAAGTGCTGGCCGACCGTGCCGCGATGGGTCGTGGCGACATCAACATCGACTGGGGCATGGGCGAGACCTTGGCCTATGCGTCGCTGGTCGCCAGTGGCTACGCGGTGCGGCTGTCGGGCGAGGACTGCGGCCGC
This sequence comes from Bordetella parapertussis, assembly GCA_945878355.1. Taxonomy (GTDB): domain Bacteria; phylum Pseudomonadota; class Gammaproteobacteria; order Burkholderiales; family Burkholderiaceae_C; genus Pseudaquabacterium. The sequence goes on from CAMCTC010000001.1 coordinate 141,273, forward strand.
GGGACCTTCGTCCATCGCCACGCCGTGCTGCACGACCAGAACCGCGAAAAGTGGGATGTCGGCAGCTACACCCCGCTGCAGCATGTCGCCGACAGCCAGGCGCCGTTTGTGGTGATCGACTCGATTTTGTCCGAAGAGGCTGTGCTGGGCTTCGAGTACGGCTACGCCTCGGCCGAGCCCAACACCCTGACCATCTGGGAAGGGCAATTCGGCGACTTCGTCAACGGCGCGCAAGTGGTGATCGACCAGTTCATCGCCTCGGGCGAGGTCAAGTGGGGCCGCGCCAACGGCATCGTGTTGTTGCTGCCACATGGCTACGAGGGTCAAGGCCCGGAGCACAGCTCGGCCCGTCTGGAGCGCTTCATGCAGTTGGCCGCTGACAACAACATGCAGATCGTGCAGCCGACCTCGGCCAGCCAGATCTTCCATGTGCTGCGCCGGCAGATGGTGCGCCAGTTCCGCAAGCCGCTGGTGATCATGACGCCGAAGTCGCTGCTGCGCAACAAGGATGCGACCTCGCCGCTGGCGGACTTCACCAAGGGTGAGTTCAAGACGGTGATTCCGGAGCAAAGCGCCGACATCGTCAATGACAAGGTCAAACGCATCATCGCCTGCTCGGGCAAGGTCTATTACGACTTGGTCAAGAAGCGCGAGGAGAAGAAATCGAACGATGTGGCGATCATTCGCCTCGAGCAGCTCTACCCATTCCCGCACAAGGCCTTCGCCGCCGAGGTCAAGAAGTACGCCAACCTCAGCGAGGTGGTGTGGTGCCAGGACGAGCCACAGAACCAGGGTGCCTGGTTCTTTGTCCAGCACACGATTCACGAGAATCTGGCGGATGGTCAAAAGCTGGGCTATGCCGGGCGCCCGGCCTCGGCTTCGCCTGCGGTGGGCTATGCTCATTTGCACCAGGAACAGCAAAAAACCCTGCTGGATCAGGCTTTTGGCAAGCTCAAGGGTTTTGTGCTGACCAAGTGATCTGATGCCTGGCGCTTTGGCGCGCCAGCATGAGTCGCCGCGCATGTCCGTCGCCCTGGCGTGACGCACATGCGCTGCGGGACACCCGAATCGGTGTTCGTTTGAAACGAATCGAGAAACAACATGGCAATCGTAGAAGTCAAAGTCCCGCAGTTGTCCGAATCGGTGGCCGAAGCCACCTTGCTGCAGTGGAAGAAGAAGCCCGGCGAGTATGTCGACATCGATGAGATCATCATCGAGATCGAGACCGACAAGGTTGTGCTCGAAGTCCCTGCGCCGGCTGCTGGCGTGCTGGCGGAATTGGTAGAACCCGACGGCGCGACCGTCACGAGCGACCAGGTGATCGCTCGCATAGACACCGCAGGCAAGGCTGTTGCGGCGGTGCAGTCTGCAGCACCGGCCGCAGCGACCAGCGCTGCCGCCGCCAAGAGCGAGGTCGCGATGCCCGCTGCCGCCAAGCTGATGGCCGACAAGCAACTCGCAGCGGGATCCGTGGCTGGCACGGGCAAGGATGGGCGCATCACCAAGGGCGATGTGCTGGCCGCGATGTCTTCACCTGTGGCGACGGCGCCGCATGCGCCAGCACCGACCTCAGCACCGGCCTCAGCACCGGCCTCCGCTGCGCCTGCGCCGAAAAAGCTGCTGCCGACAGTGGCAACCCAGGTCGGCATGAGTCTGGGCGAGCGGCCCGAACAGCGCGTGCCGATGTCGCGCCTGCGCGCCCGCATCGCCGAGCGCCTGGTGATGTCGCAGTCGACCAATGCCATCCTGACCACCTTCAACGAGGTCAACATGGCCCCGGTGATGGAGATGCGCAAGAAGTTCCAAGACAAGTTCGAAAAGGAACATGGCGTCAAGCTCGGCTTCATGAGCTTCTTCGTGAAGGCCGCGGTGGCGGCGCTCAAGAAGTACCCGATCATCAACGCCAGCGTCGACAACAACGACATCGTCTACCACGGTTATTTCGACATCGGTATCGCGGTGGGCTCGCCGCGCGGCTTGGTCGTGCCTGTGCTGCGCAATGTCGACCAGATGAGTTTTGCCGACATCGAGAAGAAGATTGCCGAATTCGGCCAGAAAGCCAAGGACGGCAAGCTTGGCATCGAAGAGCTGATCGGTGGCACCTTCTCGATCAGCAACGGCGGCACCTTTGGCTCGATGCTGTCCACGCCGATCATCAACCCGCCGCAGTCGGCGATCCTGGGGGTGCATGCCACCAAGGACCGGGCGGTGGTCGAGAACGGGCAAGTCGTGGTGCGTCCGATCAACTACCTGGCGATGAGCTATGACCACCGCATCATCGACGGCCGCGAGGCCGTGCTGGGTTTGGTGACGATGAAAGAAGCGCTGGAAGATCCTGCGCGTCTGCTGTTCGACATCTGATCGGGTAGCCGGTTCGATCCCTGAACCTGGCCGCCGCTGGCAATCTGAAAGGACGCCGCCATGTCCCTTGCTGATGAACTCCACAAGCTCGACGAGTTGCGCTCCCGCGGTGTGTTGTCTGACGGGGAGTTCGGGCGTGCCAAGCAGCGTCTGCTCGACGGCCCTGCCGCGTTGCCGCCTGGCACGTCGACGGCGGCGGCGGTCGTCAATCGCTTCCGTCGATCATCATCCGACCGATGGATAGGGGGCGTCTGCGGTGGTTTGGCGGTGGCCACCGGTGTCGAGAGTTGGGTTTGGCGTTTGGTCCTCACGGTGTTGCTGTTGTTCGGCGGCACCGGTCTGATCCTCTACCTGCTGCTGTGGATCTTCGTGCCGGCCGAGTGAGTCGGGGCTTTTTTGTAGCGTTTTTTTCGGAACATCATGTCCAAGTCATTCGACGTCATCGTCATCGGCGGCGGCCCCGGCGGCTACATCGCTGCCATCCGCGCCGCGCAACTCGGTTTCAACGTCGCCTGTGTCGACGAGTGGAAGAACGACAAAGGCGGTCCTGCGCCCGGCGGCACCTGCACCAACGTGGGCTGCATTCCCTCCAAGGCGCTGCTGCAGTCGAGCGAGCACTTCGACCACGCCGGCCACCACTTTGCCGACCACGGCATCGGACTGTCGAACTTGAGCATTGACGTGGCCAAGATGCTGGGCCGCAAGGACCAGGTGGTCAAGCAGAACAATGACGGCATCCTGTACTTGCTCAAGAAGAACAAGGTCAGTTTTTTCCATGGCCGAGGCGCGTTCGTCAAGGCCGAGGGTGGCACCTATGAGATCAGTGTCAGCGGCACTGCCGACGCAATGCTGAGCGCCAAACACGTGATCGTCGCCACCGGATCGAGCGCCCGGCAATTGCCTGGCGCCGCTTTCGATGAGGACCGCATCCTGTCCAACGACGGTGCGTTGCGAATTGGCGCCGTTCCCAGGACGCTGGGTGTGATCGGGTCGGGTGTGATCGGGCTGGAGATGGGCTCGGTCTGGCGCAGGCTCGGCGCCGAGGTGACGATCCTCGAAGCGCTGCCGGGTTTTCTCGGCGCAGCCGACGAGGGCGTCGCCAAGGAGGCGCTCAAGGCCTTCACCAAGCAGGGTCTGAAGTTCGCGTTCGGTGTCAAGATCACCGGCATCCAGACCGGCGCGAAAGAGGTGGTGGTGGCTTACACCAACGCCAAGGGCGAGGCGGTGACGCTGGAAGTTGAGCGCCTGATCGTCTCGATCGGTCGGATTCCCAACACCACCGGCTTGAACGCTGCCGGCGTGGGCTTGGCGCTGGACGAGCGCGGCGCGATCATCGTCGATGATGACTGCAAGACCAACCTGCCCAACGTGTGGGCGGTCGGCGACGTGGTGCGCGGCCCGATGCTCGCGCACAAGGCCGAGGACGAGGGCGTGGCAGTGGCTGAACGCATCGCCGGTCAGCACGGCCATGTCGACTTCAACCTCGTGCCCTGGGTGATCTACACCTCACCCGAGATCTCATGGGTCGGCCAAACCGAACAGCAGCTCAAAGCCGCGGGCCGGGCTTACAAGTCAGGCCAGTTTCCATTCATGGCCAATGGGCGGGCGAGAGCCTTGGGCGACACCACAGGGTTCGTGAAATTCCTGGCTGACGCCGAGACTGACGAGATCCTGGGTGTTCACATCGTCGGCCCGTCCGCCAGCGAGCTGATCGCCGAGGCGGTCGTCGCGATGGCTTTCAAGGCCTCGGCCGAGGACATCGCGCGTATCTGCCATGCCCACCCCAGTCTGAGCGAAGCCACCAAGGAAGCCGCTCTGGCGGTGGACAAGCGCACGCTGAACTATTGAACCCTCGCGCCGCGCCCCAGTCGGTACTCCCGACAGGGCGCCTGGCCGGCAGCGCCGGATCCGTGCAAGGACCCCGGTGTGAACTTGGACGACAACATCTTGAGCGTTCGTGAACTGTACCTGGCCACTTTGGCCGAGCGAGGCTTCAAGAGCGACCCCGCTCAGCTTCGCGCCCTGAATTCGCTCGAGCGTTGCGAGAACGAATGGATCGCCTACAAGGCGCGTCGCGGCAACGCGGTGACCAAGCTGCTGCTGCGCCCGCCGATCCCGCGCGGCGTCTACATGCATGGCGGCGTCGGGCGCGGCAAGAGCTTTCTGATGGATTGCTTCTTCCAGTCTGTGCCGTTGACGCGCAAGACTCGGTTGCACTTCCATGAGTTCATGCGCGAGGTACACCGCGAGCTTCAGGAGCTCAAAGGCACGGTCGATCCGCTCGATGAACTCGGCAAGCGCATTGCGCGGCGTTTCAGGCTGATCTGCTTCGACGAGTTCCATGTCGCGGATGTCACAGATGCCATGATCCTGCACCGCTTGCTCGCTGCGCTGTTCGCCAACCGGGTGGCGATTGTCACGACCTCGAATTTCCATCCGGATGGTCTTTACCCTAATGGCTTGCACCGCGACCGCATCCTGCCGGCCATCGACATGCTCAAGGAACAACTCGAGGTCATCAATGTCGACGATGGCACCGACTACCGTCAGCACACCTTGCAGCAGGCCAGGCTCTACCTCAGCCCCGCGGACGCGGCGGCCGAGTCGTCCATGCAAGCCACCTTCAGCGAGTTGGCCGAAGTGCGTGATCAGAATCCGCTGCTGCACATCGAGCACCGCGAGTTGCGTGCGCTGCGCCGTGCAGGCGGTGTCGTCTGGTTCGATTTCCGCACACTGTGTGGCGGCCCGCGATCGCAGAACGACTACCTCGAAATAGCCCAGCAATTTCACACCTTGCTGCTGTCGAATGTGCCGCAGATGCAGCCTCGGCTGGCCAGCGAAGCGCGGCGCTTCACGCTGCTGGTCGATGTGCTCTATGACCGTCGGGTCAAGCTGATCGTCTCGGCGGCAGTGCCGGCCGAACAGCTCTACACCGAAGGACCGCTGGTGCACGAGTTTTCGCGTACGGTCTCCAGGTTGCAAGAGATGCAGTCGACCGAATACCTGGCGCTGGAGCGACGCGATGTCGACACGGGGCTGACCTGAGTCGCGGGCCAAAGGCGAGTGCGGCAAGCTGTCTGCCGCCTCGACAGGCCGTGACCTACATCGCGCCCATGTCGCCCCCATGGATTGAGACGATAAACTCGAGGTTCCCATGAAGCCTGACCTCGATCGTGAACTCAACCTCCATTCGCCGCAGCGTCAGTTGATCGAGTTGCGCATCGAACACGCCGATCTCGACAGCCTGATCGACCGCACGGTCGGGCATGCTGTGGGTGACGACTTGTTGCTGCGGCGATTCAAGAAGCGCCGCCTGCGCTTGCGAGACCAGATCGTTCAGTTGGAAGTCGAACTCGATCCGCCGCTGCCGGCATGACGGTCTGCAAAGGCGGGCGATGCCAAAACCTGTCGAACGATCCGGACATCCGCGGGTCTAGCCCGTCAATGTCTTGAAAGCAAGATTTCCCATGGACGTGCGGTGCGAACAGCCAGACCAACCGATCAGCGCATTGGCGAACGCCACCCGCGATGCGCTCAGCCCTGATGGCGCTTTGGCGCAGGCCGACCCTGGATTTGTCGAACGCGAGCCGCAGCTGCGGCTGGCCGATGCAATGGCCCGTGCCATCGAGGACCGCGCCACATTGGTGGCTGAGGCCGGTACCGGGGTGGGCAAGACCTTTGCCTACCTGGTGCCGCTGCTGCTGTCGGGCCGGCGCGCCTTGGTCAGCACGGCGACCAAGAGTCTGCAGGATCAGCTTTTCTTGCGCGACTTGCCGCGCCTGCGCGATGCGCTGGGCCTGCCGGTGCGCATCGCGCTGCTCAAGGGACGCAGCAGCTACCTCTGCTTGCACAGACTGGTCCAGGCGCGCGAGGGCGGCTCGTTGCCTGACCGGTTTGCTGTTCGCGCGCTGGCACGGGTCGAAACCTGGTCGCAGGCCACCCGGACCGGTGACCTGGCCGAGATCGACGGTCTCGACGACCGCTCGCCAGTGATTCCGCTTGTCACTTCGACGCGGGACAATTGCCTGGGCAACGAATGCCCGAGTTTTCGTGATTGCCATGTCGTCAAAGCCAGGCGTGAGGCCATGGCGGCCGATCTGGTGGTGGTCAACCACCACCTGTTCTTTGCCGACCTGTCGCTGCGCGACAGCGGTGTTGCCGAGTTGCTGCCGACCGTGGATGCGGCGGTGTTTGACGAGGCCCACCAACTGGTGGAGACCGGACTGCAGTTCCTCGGCACGATGCTGTCGACGCACCAGGTGATCGACTTTGGTCGCGATCTGCTCGCCGCAGGCCTGAGCCATGCCCGCGGTCTGGCCGAATGGCAAGCGCTGGCTGCCGGATTGGACCGCGCCGCACGCGAACTGCGGATGGCTTGTGCTGGTGCGCTGCGTGAGCCCAAAGGCATCGTCAAGCTTCGCTGGGATGAGCGTTCGCGTGAACCAGCCTTCCAGGCAGCGATGGCAGGCTTGGCTGCTGCTGCCGACGACGCGCGCGATGCGGCGCTGGCGGTCGAGGCGGTAGCGCCGGATTTCACACGCTTGGTCGAGCGTGGCAGGCGCATCGCCCAGTTGGTGCAGGGCTTCAAAGCCGAGGCTGCGATCGACCGCGTGCGCTGGATCGACATCGGACCGCGCGACGCCAGACTGGTCGAGTCGCCGCTGCATATCCGGGACTTGTTCACCGAGCAGCGCGCTGCGGCGCCCAGGGCCTGGATCTTCACCTCGGCGACGCTGGGCAGCGACGAGCAATTGAGTTGGTTCAGTGAGGCCGCAGCGATGGAGGATGCGCGCAAGCTGCGCGTGGGCAGCCCGTTCGACTATGCCGCCCATGCTCGTACCTGGGTGCCGCCACGCTTTCCCAAGCCCAACGAACCAGGGCACCCGGCAGCCGTTGGCGCGCTGGCCGCGCGACTGGCTGGCAGGCTAGGCGGACGGACCTTCGTGCTGACGACCACTTTGCGCGTCCTGCCGCTGATTGCCGAGGCCTTGAATGAGGCCGCTGTTGCCGCCGGCGAGCCGCTGCAGGTGTTGGTGCAAGGCACCCATCCGAAACGCACGTTGTTGCAGCGTTTTCTCGACACGCCGCGCAGCGTCCTGGTGGGTTCGGCCAGTTTCTGGGAGGGCATCGACGTGCCCGGCGATGCGCTGCAGTGCGTGATCATCGACAAGCTGCCGTTTCCGCCGCCGCACGATCCGCTGGTTCAGGCGCGCAGCAAGGAGCTCGAATCGCGCGGCCGCGATCCTTTCAACGACTACTTCCTGTCAGAGGCGGCGATCTCGCTCAAACAGGGCGCTGGCCGCCTGATCCGCAGCGAGACCGACCTGGGATTGTTGGTGATCACCGACCCGCGGCTGCGCCAGATGCCCTACGGCCGCAAGCTGCGTGCGGCATTGCCTGCGATGGGGACGCTTGACACAGAGGCTGACGCCATGGCCTGGCTTGCCGAGATTGCCGCGGCCAGCGCTGCGGCATGAGGCCATGCGAAGGCTCGGACTTCTGTCCGATTTAGGCTACCAGAACTGCCACCAAGCCCGGTCGGGCAGCCGTACGCCGTCTTTGAAGTAGCGGGTTTGCGGGAAGTTGGCCTTCAGCACCCGTTCTGCATCGTCGCGCAAGGTTTGCAGCCCAAGCTGCTCGTAGCTCGCTGCCATGATGAACAAGGCTTCCTCGGTAGCCGGGGCACGCTGGTAGTCGCGCACCGCGAGTTGCGCCCGGTTGGCTGCCGCCACGTAAGCTGATCGGCGGTAGTAGTAGCGCGCGACATGCACCTCGTACTCGGCCAAGGCGTTGACGATGTAGTCCATCCTGGCGCGGCCGTCGCTGGCATACCGCGATTCGGGATACTGCTCGACCAACTGGCCAAAAGTCTGGAACGCATCGCGCGAGGCTTGTTGGTCTCGCTCGGAGATGTTCTGGCGCGAGAAGTTGCTCAAGAAGCCCATGTTGTCGTTGAAGTTGATCAGGCCCTTCAGGTATAACGCGTAGTCCATGCCAGGGCTGGAAGGGTGCAGTTTGATGAAGCGATCGAGTGTGGCAATGGCCATCACACGCTCACTCGTCCGCCACTGCGCGTAAGCCAGGTCTAGCGTGGCCTGCTGGGCCAGCACCGTGCCTGCCGCGCGCCCCTCAACCTTTTCCAATGCCTTGATAGCAGGCTCGTAGCTTCCTGCTGCCAGGTCTTCCTTGGCCTGTGCATACAATTTCTCTGGAGAGTTGCGCAACTCCTCGTCTTTTGACGTGGTGCTGCAAGCTGCCAAAGCGCTGAGCAGCGCGATCACCAGCAGCTTGTGCGCAGCATGACGCGCCGGGCAATGCATGGTGTTGACTGGCGCCGCGAGGCGAAAAACCTTGAACAAACTCATCTTGTCGGCGACCGCGTTGCGGGCGGCGTCCTTCCAGGCATGTATGCGAACGCTATGATTCTAATGTCCTCAACCATCGACCTGCCGACCGCTGACGACCCGGAGGCTGATGCCGAAGTTCGCGAAGCGGTCGTTTCGCGATCGCAGCATGCGCTGCGATTGGACAAGGCGCTGGTGGCGCTGGCGCCCGAGTTCTCGCGCAGTTGGTTGCAGCAGTTGCTGGCGCGTGGGCACGTGCAGCTCGACGGGCTGGTGCAAGACACCTCATCGCGCAAGCTGAGAATCGGGCAGAAGATCCGGCTGGCGCTGGTGCCCACTGCCGAGAGCCTGGCGTTTCGGCCCGAGCCCATGGACTTGGACATTGTTTTCGAGGATCAGCACCTGCTGGTCGTCAACAAGCCCGCGGGGCTGGTCGTGCATCCCGGTGCCGGCCATTGGTCTGGCACCTTGCTCAACGGTTTGCTGGCGCATCATGCGGTGGCTGCCACGCTACCTCGCGCGGGCATTGTTCATCGCCTCGACAAGGACACCACCGGGCTGATGGTGGTGGCCAAAACCTTGCCGGCGATGACCGCGCTGGTGCGGCAGATTGCGGCTCACGACGTGCGTCGCGTCTACCTTGCGCTGGCACAGGGCGAGATCACCTGGCCTCAGGCGGCGATCGAAGCGCCGATCGGCCGCGACCCGGGTTCGCGCCTGCGCATGGCGGTGGTGGCCTCGGGCAAGCCGGCCCGCACCGATGTCGAACGCCTGGCGGTGCGCGGTGGCGTCAGCGCTGTGCGATGCCGGTTGCATACCGGCCGCACCCATCAGATCAGGGTGCATCTGTCGTCGCGGGGCCACGCGCTGGTGGGTGACTTGCTCTACGGTGGTCGACCTGCATTGGGCATGACCCGGCAGTCTCTGCACGCCACCGAGTTGGCTTTCGAGCATCCGGATGACGGCCGCATGATGGTCTTCAACGCCGCGCTGCCGGCTGATCTGGCTGCCGCTTGGCGCGAGGTGATCCCTGATCGATAGGGGGCAGGGGGCCGCGGTAAAGTCGCAGTCATCATTCGAGCTATAATAGAAGAAGAATCGGTTGACGCTGGATCGCTGGACGTGCTTTTCAAAAGTCCTTGCCCCGTTGCGGCGACCAAGACGCAGGTCCAAATCGGGCTGCGGGATCTCCCAGGCAGGTAGTCTTTTACGGCCGGGTACCCGAGGGCGCAGCGGCGGTAGCCGCGAAATCCTTTTGGCAGTGCAGACATTTTCCCGGCTCTCCGCAAGACGCCAGCTGGGTTTTCCATCCGAGTCAGTCCGCTTGATGCGATGCACCAGCGCTGTTGCCTTGCGACAGCCCATGTGAACAGGGGTTCATGAACACACAAGAGGCCAAGCGTGTCCTCGAGACTGCGCTGATCTGCGCGCAACAGCCTTTGCCGCTGCGCGAGATGCGGGATTTGTTTGATGAGCAGGTCGGGCCCGACACCCTGCGTTCGCTGCTCGATGAATTGGTGCGCGATTGGGAGCCCAGAGGTGTTGAATTGGTGGCCTTGGCCACCGGTTGGCGGTTTCAAAGTCGTCCTGAGATGCGTCAGTTTCTCGACCGACTGCATCCCGAAAAGCCACCGCGCTACTCGCGCGCCACGATGGAAACCTTGGCGATCGTCGCTTACCGGCAGCCGGTGACGCGGGGTGATATCGAAGATATCCGAGGGGTGACGGTCAGCGGCCCCATCGTCAAGCAACTTGAGGAGCGCGGCTGGATCGAGGCCATTGGCTACCGCGAGGCGCCGGGTCGCCCGGCCTTGTACGCCACGACGCGCCAGTTTCTCGACGATCTGGGTCTGGCCAGTCTCGACCAGTTGCCGGTGCTGGAGGCTGTGCCGACAGCGGCTGTTTTCGATCCAGGGTCAGCAGGTCAGCATTCGCTGCTTGATGACCGCTCCGATGTGGTGGCCGAGTCGGCGCCCCATGTTTCAACCGATGTTGCGACCGGTCATGCCGGCGCTGTTCTTTCCGAGCTGGTTGGCCTTGCGGCCACTGGCGTACACGCTCCGGCCATCATGCCGGGGTCCGATGACTCTACCCCCGCAGCGCACGCATGAACTCGCAAGACCACGATCAACCTCAGTCTGAACTGCCGGGCGACGCAGCACCGGATGTCGCGGCGGCCAAGCCCCGGCGCAAGCGCAGCCCGCGGGTTGTCGACCCGCAGGCCTCGGAGGCGGCGGCTGAGCCGGTACTGCAGCCTGTCGCGCCACCATTGGACGAGGCGATCAAGCCCAAGCGCAGCCGTCGTAAGCCGGTCGAAGCCGTCGCTGTCGAAGATTTGCCGGCGGTCGTATCGGCGCCTGTAGTCGCTGTGCCCGAGGTGGCGGGTGACAACCCCGAGTCGGTCAAGCTGGTCAAGGTGGTCAAGCCCCGACGCCGCGTCGCGTCGCCTGCCGGCGCGGCGGATGTGATTGTTGAGCCGTCTGCGTTGTCGCCAGCCGTGCCATTCACCTCTGCGACCGAGATCATCGGCGCTGCACCGGCCATGTCCGACGCTGTGGCCTTGGCGCCAGCGTCGACCCTAAGTGCTGCGCCGGACCTTGCCGATGGCACTGAAGGCGTTGGTGGCCGTGACGACGTCGAGGGTGGTGAAGGCCCGCGGCGCCGCAGCCGCAACCGACGTCGCGGTCGCCGCAGTGGGGCCGAACGTGGTTTGCGCGAAGATGGTGCGTCGACCGACGAGGCCAGCCCGCGCATGGCCGGCGCAGACGATGACGGCGATGACGGCGAACCCTCCGTTGACGAAACGCCTCGCGCTGCACCTCTGGATTCGGGCGAGACCTTCGCCGCTGTACTGTCAGGCGACTACGACGCTGAGCCCGCCGATGGCGTGGTCGCCACCGATCCTGAGCGGCGAGTGCTCGCTGCCGAACCTGACGCACCCAAGCTGCACAAGGTGCTGGCTCAGGCCGGCATCGGCTCGCGTCGCGACATGGAAGAGTTGATCGCCGAAGGCCAGGTCATGGTCAATGGCCAGCCTGCCCATACCGGTCAGCGCATCTCATTCGGGGACCGCATCAGCGTTGCCGGCAAGCTGATCAAGGTGCGCATTGCGCCACCGCCACCGCGCGTGATCGCATACCACAAGCCTGTGGGCGAAGTCGTTACCAATGACGACCCGCAGAACCGGCCAACGGTGTTCAGGCGCTTGCCCAGGCTTTCGCAAGGCAAGTGGCAGTCGGTGGGTCGGCTCGATATCAACACAGAAGGCCTGCTGCTGTTCACCAACTCGGGCGAACTGGCCAACCAGTTGATGCACCCGCGCTTCGGTGTCGAGCGTGAGTACGCTGTGCGCGTGCTCGGAACGCTCGAGGTCGAGGCGCGCAACCGCTTGCTCGATGGCGTCGAGATCGACGGTCAGCGCGCAGGCTTCAAGTCGATTGAAGACGGTGGCGGCGAAGGCGTCAACCACTGGTACCGCGTGGTGATCACCGAAGGTCGCAATCGCGAGGTGCGCAAGCTTTTCGACAAGGTCGGGCTCGGCGTGAGCCGGCTGATCCGTATCCGCTACGGCTGCGTGGTGCTGCCGCGAGGTCTGCGCCGCGGCTTGTTTGTCGATCTCAATGAGGCCGAGGTGCGTGAGGTTCGGCGTTTGGCCAACGTCGGCCGAGATCAGCCTGGCGCTGGCCCCCGCCCGCCGCGCCAGGAAGGTCTGCCCACCCCGGGGGTTCCGCCCTTGCGCGAGGGCCAGGGTCTTGGCCGCAGCAACCGCCGAGGTGGCCCGCCGCCTCAGCGTGCCGATCGCGACCGACCGGAGCGTGCGACCGAGCGCTCGCCTGAGGCCCGCGCTGGCAGGACGCAGGAGCGGCGCGAGCGACAGCCCGATCGTGACGGTGACCAAGAGAACTTTGCGGCCATTCCGAATCCGCTGATGCAAACGTTCGACAAGCGCGCGATCCGCGAGGCGCGCCAGCCTCGGCGTGAAATCTCAGAGGATGGCCCGATCCCGAATCCGCTCGAGCAGACCTATGACAAGCGCTTTGTGCAAAAGCCGCGTGGTTTTGGTGGTGAAGGCGGCGGTGGTCGCAAGAGCGGTGGTGCGCCAGGTGGCCAGCCCGATCCTATGAAGACATCGCTGGGCTATATCGGTGCCGATGCGTTTGTCCGCAAGTTCCAGGGCAATGGCGGTGGCGGTGGCGGTGGCGGTGGTCGGCGCGGCGGTGGTGGTGGCGGTAGTGGCGGTGGAGGCGGTGGCGGCAGTGGCGGTGGCGGTGGCCGCCGTGGTGGCGGGCGTTGACGCGCCAGCCTTCAGTTTGCCCGGTTTGCCCCTACCCACCCAGGGGCTTGGCCTGCTCGACGAGCTTGGCGGGGCCCACGGTAGAATCATCGGTTACCTTTTTTAGTCTCTGTTTCAGGAAGAATTGCCATGGCCATCGAACGCACACTCTCGATCATCAAACCCGACGCTGTCGCCAAGAATGTCATAGGACAGATATACGCACGCTTCGAAGGCGCAGGCCTGAAGGTCATCGCCGCTCGGATGGCGCATCTCTCGCGCGGTGAGGCCGAGGCTTTCTACGGCGTCCACAAGGCACGCCCGTTCTTCAACGATCTGGTGAACTTCATGATCTCCGGGCCGGTGATGATCCAGGCGCTTGAGGGTGAAGGCGCGATCGCCAAGAACCGCGATCTGATGGGTGCGACCGACCCGAAGAAGGCCGACAAGGGCACGATTCGCGCTGACTTCGCCGATTCGATCGATGCGAACGCGGTTCATGGCTCTGACGCACCCGAGACGGCTGCTGCCGAAATCGCGTTCTTCTTTGCTGGCATGAACGTCTACACGCGCTGAGCCTCAGCTTTTCGCAGCGCCAGGCCGGCCAGCAGCTCGTGACAGCGGTCAATCTGCTCGATCTCGACCTTGATGCGCTCGCTGCCTGGTGTGGCGAGCTCGGCGAGAAGCGTTTTCGCGCCGTTCAGTTGTTTCGCTGGATCCACCAGAAGGGCGAGAGCGATTTCGCTCGCATGTCGGACCTCGCCAAGTCCTTGCGTGACAAGTTGTCTGGTGTGGCCGTGGTTCGGCCGCTGGCCTTGCTCAGCGAGCAGGCCTCGGCCGACGGCACGATCAAGTGGTTGTTCGATGTTGGCGGTGGCAATGCGGTAGAGACGGTGTTCATCCCGGAAGCCGACCGCGGCACGCTGTGCGTGTCCTCTCAAGCAGGTTGTGCGGTGGGTTGCCGCTTTTGCTCGACGGGCCACCAGGGTTTCAGCCGCAACCTGTCGACCGGCGAGATCATCGGCCAGCTTTGGTACGCCGAGCATCATTTGCGCCAGCGGCTCAAGCTGGGGATTGGCGAGCGCGTCATCTCCAACGTCGTGATGATGGGCATGGGTGAGCCGCTGCAAAATTACCATGCGCTGGTACCTGCGCTGCGGATGATGCTTGACGACCATGGCTATGGCTTGTCGCGGCGGCGTGTCACGGTGTCGACCTCGGGCATGGTGCGCATGATTGATCGACTCAGCGTCGATTGTCCGGTCGCTTTGGCGGTGTCGCTGCATGCGCCCACCGATGCGTTACGCGATCAATTGGTGCCGCTGAACCGCAAGCATCCGCTCGATGCATTGATGCAGGCCTGTCACGATTACCTGGCTTCGGCGCCGCGGGACTTCATCACTTTCGAGTACTGCATGCTCGACGGTGTCAACGATAGCGCCGAACAGGCGCGTGAATTGGTCGCGCTGGTGTCGGGTCTGCGCGGCAGTCCGCGTGTGTCCTGCAAGTTCAACCTGATCCCTTTCAATCCCTTCCCGGCGTCTGGCTTGACCTGCTCGCCGCGCGACCGGGTGTTGGCTTTTGCCAAGGTGCTGCAGGACGCGGGCATTGTCACGACTGTTCGCAAGACCCGAGGTGAGGACATCGATGCGGCTTGCGGGCAACTCGCCGGTGAAGTGCAGGACCGGACCCGAGCGCAGCTTCGCCTGACACGGCCGGTGATCAGAATAGAGGCCGCATCGTCGGTCGCCCCATGAGGGCGCAAGAGGTATGGGTGGCTTGCGCTGCAGCTTTGAGCCTGGTGGTCGGACTGGTGGGCTGTGCGGCGCCCGCCGCGCTACCTGCTGATTCGCCGCGCACCATTGCCACGGCTTCAGACCAGACCGACGCCGAGCGGCGTGCGTTGGTTCGGCTCGAACTTGCCAGTCTGTATTTCGGGCGCGGCCAGTCCGACACGGCGCTCGATGAGGTCAAGCAGGCCATCGTGGCCAAGCCCGATATGGCTGATGCCTACAACCTGCGCGCGATGATTTACGCGGCGATGGGCGAAGATCGCATGGCTGACGAGAGTTTTTCCCGAGCCTTGCAGATCAGCCCAAGTCATGCCGCGACGCTGCACAACCAAGCCTGGTTCTGGTGTCAACGCGGTCGCCATGCCCAGGCTCAGGCGCAGTTCGGGGCCTTGTTGGCCTGGCCTCAGTACCGCGATGTTGCTCGCACCCAGTTGGCCCGCGGCCTGTGTTTCGGGCGAAACGGGCAGTGGGGCGAAGCCGAAGCGGCATTGATGCGAGCCTATGAATTGGAGCCAGCCAACCCTAGCGCGGGTGTCAACCTGGCCGAGGTGCTGCTCCAACGGCGCGATTTCGAGCGTGCGCGTTTCTACATCGCCCGCGTCAACGATGTGGCTGGAACTTCCAACGCGCAGACGCTTTGGCTGGCGGTGCGGATCGAGCGAAAGCTCGGTCGCGAAACTGCTGTGCGACAGTTCGGCGAGCGGCTGCGTGAACTCTTTCCTCAATCACCCGAGGCTTCGCTCTTCGAGCGTGGCCGTTTTGATGACTGATACCCCCGATTCCTCGAAGTCTTCCGATGCCCTGCCTGTGCCGGTCCCTGCGGCTGCGGGTCACGCAGGTGCGATGTTGCGCGCGGCGCGCCAGCAGCAAGGCCTGCACATCGCTGCGCTGGCCGCTTCGATCAAAGTGGCGCCTGCCAAACTCGAGGCGCTGGAGTCGGGTCGCTACCATGAGTTGCTTGACCTGACCTTCACCCGTGCGCTGGCGCAGGCTATCTGCCGCGTGCTCAAGATCGACCCGGCGCCGGTGCTGGCACAGTTGCCCGACGTGCTGCCCGATGGCTTGGGGCGGGTGGGCGCTGGTTTGAACACGCCGTTCCGCGAGCGACCAGGTCGGGTTGTGCCCGCTGACTGGGTGCCTTGGCGTCACCCTGTGCTGTGGCTGGTGGCCTTGCTGCTGTTGGCGGCTGTGGCTTTCGTGCTGGTGCCGTCGGCCTCGGTGCGCGATCTGCTGCCCGGCGAGAGCGTCAGCAAGCCCGCAGCGGCCGATGGCGGGTTGGCCTTGCCCGGACCTGCTGCGCGCAATACCGCCGAAGTTGCACCGGCAGCATCTGCGGACACGCCGCCTGTGACAAGCGCCGCTGCTGGCGCCTCGGTCACCAAGGGCGATGTCATCGTCGTCCGTGCGCTGAAGCCGACCTGGATCCAGGCCACCGACGGCGGTGGGCAGACACTGATCTCCCGTTTGGTTTCTGAAGGCGAAACAGTGGAATTGACGGGCAAGCTGCCGCTGAGGCTGAAAGTTGGCAATGTCAGCGGGACTGAGCTCAAGTTTCGCGGCAAGCTGGTGGACCTGGGCGCTGCGACGCGCGACAACATGGCCAGTCTCACCTTGCCGTGACAGCCGCGTTGAACATGCCTGTGCTTTGACCGCAACGACTCTGATTTGTCTGATATATGTCCATTGCACTTCCTGACGATTTGCTGCTGATCACGCCTGCGCAGCCGCTGGCACGGCGCTCGCGCCAAGCCCGTGTGGTCTGGGGCGACCGGGTCGTCACCTTGGGTGGTGATGCGCCGGTGCGTGTGCAGTCCATGACCAATACCGACACGGTAGACGTGATCGGCACCGCGATCCAGGTCAAGGAACTGGCCATTGCCGGTTCGGAGTTGGTGCGTATCACCGTCAACACGCCCGAAGCCGCACAGGCCGTGCCACATATTCGTGAGCAACTCGACCGCATGGGCATCGATGTGCCTCTGATCGGCGATTTTCACTACAACGGCCACACCTTGCTGACCGAGTATCCGGCCTGCGCCGCAGCGCTGTCGAAATACCGCATCAACCCGGGCAATGTCGGCAAGGGACACAAGCGCGACCGCCAGTTCACGCAGATGATCGAGGCCGCATGCCGGCACGACAAACCGGTTCGCATTGGCGTCAACTGGGGCAGCCTCGACCAGGAACTGCTGGCCCAGATGATGGACGACAACGCCGGCCGCCAACAGCCCTGGGATGCCAAGCAGGTGATGTACCAGGCCTTGATCCAGTCGGCGCTGCAATCGGCGGCCTGGGCGCAGGAACTCGGCATGCGCGCCGAACAAATCATTATCAGCTGCAAGGTCAGCGGCGTGCAGGACTTGATCACGGTCTACCAGGCGCTCAGCAGCCGCTGCGATTACCCGCTGCACCTGGGTCTGACCGAGGCCGGCATGGGCACCAAAGGCACGGTGGCCTCCGCCGTGGCGATGGGTCAGTTGCTGCAGCAAGGCATAGGCGACACGATCCGGGTCAGCCTGACGCCGCAACCCGGTGAGGCTCGCACGCAAGAGGTGGTGGTGGCGCTGGAGATCCTTCAAGCGCTGGGTCTGCGAAATTTCAACCCCAGCGTGACCGCCTGCCCGGGTTGTGGCCGCACCACCAGCACGACTTTTCAGGAACTGGCCAAGCAGATCGACGACCACCTGCGCGCAATGATGCCGGTGTGGAAGGCCAAGTATCCAGGGGTCGAGAACCTCAGGCTGGCGGTGATGGGCTGCATCGTCAACGGTCCCGGCGAGAGCAAGCATGCAGACATCGGCATCAGCCTGCCCGGCACTGGCGAGGCACCGGCAGCGCCCGTTTTCATCGATGGTCAGAAAGCGATGACGCTGCGGGGTGCTGGCATCGCGCAGGAGTTCCACCGCATCGTCGAGGACTATATCGAGCGCCGCTTCGGCGCCGCTGTCGAGCTTCGCTGACAGTTGCCGCTCCCGCCGCGCGATCCCCGCGGGCTGACCCGAATTTGCATTGAGCGGCCCGAACGGGCTCGACAAGACATGGCAGAAACACTGCAAGCCGTCAAAGGCATGAACGACATCCTGCCGCCGGAATCTCGACGCTGGGAGTGGCTCGAAGACAGGCTGCGCGCGCTGATGCGCCGCTACGGCTACCAGAACATTCGAACCCCGATCGTCGAGCCCACGCCGCTGTTCGTGCGCGGCCTGGGCGAGGTGACCGACATCGTCGAAAAAGAGATGTACTCTTTTGTCGACAGCATGAATGGCGACCCGCTGACGCTCAGACCCGAAAATACCGCGGGTGTGGTTCGTGCGGCGATCGAGCACTCGATGCTCTACGACGGCGGCAAGCGCCTGTACTACATCGGCCCGATGTTCCGACACGAGCGGCCGCAGCGCGGGCGCTACCGCCAGTTTCACCAGGTGGGCGTGGAGGCGCTGGGTTTTGGCGGACCGGAGACCGATGCCGAGGTGATCCTGATGGCGCGCGCACTGTGGCGCGACCTGGGTTTGGCCGATGTGCGCCTGGAGATCAACAGCCTGGGTGTGCCCGATGAGCGCCGCGCCCACCGGGCTGCGCTGATCGCCTACTTCGAGGCTCATGCCGATCAACTCGACGCTGAGGCCCAGCGCCGCCTGCACAGTAACCCGCTTCGCATCCTCGACACCAAGAACCCGGCGATGCAAGGCTTGGTCGACGCTGCACCGCAGTTGATGAGCTTCCTGGGTGAGGGCTCGCTCAAGCATCTGGACGCGGTCAGGTCTGCTCTCGACGCCGTGGGTCAGGCCTACACCATCAACCCGCGCCTGGTGCGCGGCATGGATTACTACACGCACACGGTGTTTGAGTGGATGAGCCCCAAGCTCGGCGCCCAGGGCACGATTTGCGGTGGCGGACGCTACGACGGGCTGGTCGAGATGATTGGCGGCAAGCCTGCGCCTGGCGTGGGCTGGGGCATGGGCTTGGAGCGGGTGCTCGATCTGCTGATGCAAAGCGGGATCGAGCCCCCTGTTCTGGCCCCCGATGTGTACGCGGTCTTGCCCGATGCCGCAGCGCTGAGCCCAGCCATCGCCTTGGTCGAGACGCTGCGTGAAGCGGGTGTCACGGTGGTGATGCATGCTGGCGGCGCGGCCGGCCTTGGCAGCATGAAATCGCAGTTCAAGAAAGCCGACGCCAGTGGCGCTCGCCATGCGCTGGTGTTCGGCGCCAGCGAATTGGCGCAAGGCATGGTGGCGGTAAAACCGCTGCGCGATGCCACCGTGCCGCAGGTGCTGCGCCCCCTGGTCGGCGCTGCCGCCTGGGCCCATGAACTGCGCAACGCATAATCGCAGGCTCGATCCCCGAGCAACGACGACAGGCCCTTCATGGCGAATCCGCTTGACCTGCAAGAGCAGGAACAACTCGAAGATATCAAGGCTTTCTGGAAGCAGTACGGCAATCTGATCGCCTGGCTGATCACCGCTTGCCTGCTTGCCTACGCCGGATGGAACGGTTGGGGTTGGTACCAGCGCGACCAGACCGCCAAGGCTGGCGTGGTGTTTGATGAACTTGACAAAGCTGCCGCTGCTGGTGATGCGGACAAGGTGGGTCGAATCTTTGCCGATCTCAAGGATCGCTATGGCCGCACGGCGCTGGCCCAGCAAGGCGGACTGCTGGCAGCCAAGGTGCAGTACGAAAAAGGCCAGGCTGACGCGGCAAAGACCAGCCTGAGCTGGGTCGGCGACAACGCCAAGGAAGAAGAGTACCGCAGCATTGCCCGTTTGCGACTGGCAGGCTTGTTGCTCGAGGCCAAGCAGTACGACGCCGCGTTGAAGGCCTTGGACGAGGCCAAGTCCAAGGAATTTTCGGCCCTGGTGGCCGACCGCCGCGGCGATGTACTGCTGGCCCAAGGCAAGAAGGAGCAAGCTCTGGCCGCCTACCAGATCGCCTTCAAGGACATGGGTGACAAGCAGGACTACCGCCACCTGATCGAAGCCAAGCTCACCGCGCTGGCTGCGCCGCCCGCACCGACCGCGTCGGGAGCTGCCAAGTGACACGTCGTCTTGCCACTTGCGCACTGGCATGGTTGGCTTTGTCGGCTCTGGTGGGTTGCGCGGCTGACAAGCCCAAACCCAGTGCCCTGGAGTCCTTCACGCCGAGGATTGCAGCGCGTCAGGTCTGGACTGCCAAGCTTGATTCAGTGCAGTTTGCGCTTGCGGTCGCGGTGCGAGACAGCAGCTTCATCGTCGCCGGCACCGACGGCACTGTGTTGGCGGTCGACGCGCAGAGCGGCAGCGAGCGTTGGCGAGGCCGGGTTGGGAGTTCGCTGTCAGCTGGCATCGGCAGCGATGGGCGATTTGCAGCGGTCGTGACCCGTGACAACGAACTCGTGGTGATGGACAAGGGCGCCAAGCTGTGGAGCGCCAGGTTGTCGTCTCGCACCAGCACTGCGCCGGTGGTGGCAGGCGAGCGGGTGTTCGTGATCGGTGTGGACCGCGTGGTCCATGCCTTCGACGCGATCGACGGCCGCCGGCTGTGGACTTTTCAGCGGGCCGGCGAGGCGCTCACGCTGGCCCAACCCGGCGTACTCGCCGCTTTCAAGAACACTTTGGTCGCGGGCGTCGGCGCGGTGATGCTGGGTCTGGACCCGACTTCTGGCAGCGTTCGATGGGAACTGGCCATCACCTCGCCGCGCGGTACCAACGAGGTCGAGCGCCTGAATGATCTGGTCGGCCCGATGCTTCGCCAGGGGGACAATTTGTGTGCTCGCGCTTTCCAGACCGCTGTCGGCTGTGTCACGGTTGCTGGCACCGATCGTGCCACGCTGCGCTGGAGCCGTAATGCCGGCGGGCAGCAAGCCGTTGGCGGTGACGCCGACTTCGTCTTCGGTGGTGATGCCTCGGATCGACTGAGCGCCTGGCGTTCGACCAACGGTGAACTGGCCTGGACCAATGAGCGCTTGCTGTACCGTGGTTTGAGCGCGCCGCTGTCGTTTGGCAAGACGGTGATATTTGGCGACAGTGAAGGCCAAGTCCATCTGCTCGACCGTGAAGACGGCAAGACTTTGCTGCGACTGCCAACCGATGGGTCACCCGTCGTGGCGCAGCCAGTGCTGTCGGGCACGACAGCCTTGGTGGTCACTCGCAATGGTGGATTGTTTGCCTTTCGTTCAGAGTAATGCCCTGGGGCTTGGCCCCTGTTTTCCCCTTGATTCCCTGAGCGAAGGCCCACGACCATGAAACCGGTGATCGCCCTGGTAGGGCGGCCCAACGTGGGCAAGTCCACCTTGTTCAACCGCCTGACCAAGAGCCGGGACGCTATCGTCGCGGACTATGCTGGCCTGACCCGCGATCGCCACTATGGCGACGCGAAGCAGGGCGGGCATGAGTTCATCGTCATCGATACCGGGGGATTTGAGCCCGAGAAGCCGACCGGCATCGTCGCGATGATGGCGCGCCAGACCAAGGCCGCAGTGGCCGAGGCCGACGCGGTGATCTTCGTCGTCGACGCCCGCAACGGCGTGTCGGGTCAGGATCACGACATCGCGCGCTACCTGCGAGGGGCCAACAAGCGCGTGCTGCTGTGCGTCAACAAGGCTGAGGGTCTGAGTGAATCGCCGCTGCTGGCCGAGTTCCACGAACTCGGCATGGGCGAGCCACACCCCATCTCGGCTTCGCACGGCCAGGGGATCCGCAGCCTGATCGACGCCGCGCTGGTCGACTTTCCCGAACCCGAGCTCGAAGAAGCGGAGTCGCTGGAAGACAAGCCCATCCGGCTGGCGGTCGCCGGACGGCCCAACGTTGGCAAGAGCACCTTGATCAATACCTGGCTGGGGGAAGAGCGCTTGGTGGCCTTCGACCAACCCGGCACCACGCGCGATGCGATCAGCGTTCCCTTCGAACGTGCCGGTCAACAGTTTGAATTGATCGACACTGCCGGACTGCGTCGCAAGGGCAAGGTCTTTGAGGCGATCGAGAAGTTCTCGGTGGTCAAGACCTTGCAGGCGATTTCTGACGCCAACGTGGTGCTGTTGCTGATCGATGCGACCCAGGGCGTGAGCGACCAGGACGCCCACATCGCCGGCTACATCCTCGAGGCCGGCCGCGCGGTGGTGATCGCGATCAACAAGTGGGATGCGGTAGACGCCTATCAGCGCGAGATGCTTGCGCGTTCGATCGAACAGCGGCTGTCGTTCCTGAAGTTTGCGCCAGTGCTGCATATTTCGGCCATCAAGCGCCAGGGCTTGGCACCGGTGTGGAAGGCGATCGCCGATGCCCATGCTTCGGCCATCCGCAAGATGCCTACGCCGATCCTGACCCGTTTGCTGCAGGAGGCGGTCGTGCACCAGGCGCCTCAACGCAATGGCGCTTTCCGTCCGAAGCTGCGCTATGCCCACCAGGGCGGCCAAAACCCACCGATTGTTGTCATTCATGGCACCGGCTTGGAGCATGTGACCGAGGCTTACAAGCGCTTTCTGGAAGGCAGGGTGCGTGAGCATTTCAAGCTGGTCGGCACGCCATTGCGTATCCAGTTCAAGTCGGCGAGCAATCCATTCGATCAGGGTAAACCCTGAAAAACCGCAAGACTGCTGTCGCTCCAAGACGATTCGGCTGAAAGCTGGCTTGAGCCGTGAGAAGCTCTGCGGGTTGGCTTCGCGCACGAAGTTGCGCCAGCGCGCTGGTCGTATCGACCTCGGCATCTACGCGCTTTCCCTGATGTGATAAGGTCTTCGCATCCAAACTTTCGAACACGGAGTCATATCGTGAGCAACAAAGGTCAACTGCTTCAAGACCCCTTCCTGAACCTGCTGCGCAAGGAGCATGTGCCGGTTTCGATCTACCTCGTCAACGGCATCAAGCTGCAGGGCCACATCGAATCCTTTGACCAGTATGTCGTGCTGTTGCGCAACACCGTGACCCAGATGGTCTACAAGCATGCGATCTCGACCGTGGTGCCGGGTCGCCCGGTGACCTTCAGCGCCGCCGATCCGGTCGACCAGGCTTGACGCAATCTACCGGCAAGGCGGTGACCAGTTCCAACAGCCTGAGCCCTGAGCCGCGGCAAGCGTCGACCCTCACTCGCGACGGGCCCGCGCGGGTGGTGCTGGTCGGTGTCGATTTCGGCAAAAGCAAGTCCTTTGACGCGACGCTTGACGAACTGGCGCTGCTGGCCGAAAGCGCTGGCGACGTGCCTGTTGAGAGGGTGATCGCACGGCGCAAGGCGCCCGATGCAGCGCTGTTCATCGGCAGCGGCAAGGCTGATGAGGTCAAGACCTTGGTGCAGATGCACGGCGCCGAATGTGTGATTTTTGACCAGGCGCTGTCGCCGGCACAACAGCGCAATCTGGAGCGTCACCTCGGGGTTGCGGTGGCTGACCGCACGGCGCTGATCCTGGAGATCTTTGCCCAGCGCGCGCAAAGCCACGAAGGCAAGCTGCAAGTAGAGCTTGCGCGTCTGCAGTACCTGTCGTCGCGACTGGTGCGCCGCTGGAGCCATTTGGAGCGCCAGACTGGAGGCGCTGGCCAGCGCGGTGGGCCAGGCGAGGCGCAGATCGAACTCGACAAGCGCATGATCGGTGAGCGCATCAAGTCGGTGAAGGCTCGACTCGACAAGGTCAAACGCCAGCGCGGCACCCAGCGTGACAAACGCCGCAACAGCGGGACCTTCCGGGTCTCGCTGGTGGGCTATACCAACGCTGGCAAGAGCACCTTGTTCAATGCGCTGGTCAAGGCGCGCGCATTTGCCGCCGATCAGTTGTTCGCCACGCTCGACACCACGACCCGATCGCTCTATCTTGAGGCTTTGGGTGGCAGCGTGTCGCTGTCAGATACCGTGGGCTTCATCCGAGACCTGCCCCACAAACTGGTCGAGGCCTTCGAGGCCACGCTGCAGGAAGCGACCGATGCCGATCTGCTGTTGCATGTGATCGATGCCGCCAGCCCGGTGCAGCAGCAGCAGCGCGACGAGGTCGAGCGCGTCCTGTACGAGATTGGTGCTGCCGAGTTGCCGCAGATTCTGGTTTTCAACAAGCTCGACCAGCTCGAAGCGCCGCCTCGTGAATTGCAGGACTGGGTCGAAGGCCTGGGTGGTGCCGCGGTGCCGCGCGTCTTTGTCAGCGCTTTGAACACCACCGGACTCGATACCTTGCGTGGCTTGATCGCCAAAGCTGCTGGTTCGCAGGGCTTGAATCCACCTGGGCAGTCCCCAACTGGCGGTGTTGCTGATTTGGCAGGCGAGTCTGCCGCAGACAACGTCACATTACCCTCGCAGGCCCGATGAATATGCATGCAAACTCTTCCCATGACGCCCTGGCCATCACGCTGCGGGTTCGCCTCGCAGCCTTGGCTGGATCGGCGCAGCGCTTGGTCGCCGGTCTGCTGCGGCGCCAGCCACTGCAAATGGCCAACGGCCGCAACGATGGCCCACCCGACCTTGATGAGTTGTGGCGTGATTTCAACAAGAAGCTGACGGGATTGTTCAATGGCAAGGGCGGCGGCCAAACACCGCAGCGAGACCCTGGCAAGGATGGACCCTCGTTCCAACCCGACATGAAAAGCGCTGGCATTGGCCTTGGGCTGATCGGATTTGTCGCGCTGGTGGTCTGGGCAGGCAGCGGATTTTTCATCGTGCAAGAAGGCCAGCAAGCCATCGTCACCACCTTCGGTCGTTACAGCGCGACGGTTGATGCAGGCTTTCAATGGCGCTTTCCATACCCTTTTCAAGGACATGAAACCGTCGCAGTCACGCAGCTTCGCTCGGCCGAAATCGGCCGCAGTGCGGTTGCGCAGACCACCGGTCTGCGCGACTCCTCGATGCTGACGCAAGACGAGAACATCATCGACATTCGCTTCACCGTGCAATACCGGCTCAAGGATGCGAAGAATTTTCTGTTCGAGAACCGCGATCCGGACAAGGCGGTCGAGCAGGCCAGCGAGTCTGCGGTGCGCGAGATCGTTGGCAAGAGCAAGGTCGACTCGGTGCTCTACGAGCAACGCGATGCTATCGCTGCCGATCTGGTCAAGTCCATCCAAGGCCAGCTCGACCGGCTCAAGGCCGGCATCCTGATTGTCAACGTCAACGTGCAGAACGTGCAGGTGCCCGACCAGGTGACGGCCGCTTTCAACGATGCGGTCAAGGCAGGTGCTGATCGGGATCGTTTCAAGAACGAAGGTCAGGCCTATGCCAGCGACGTGATCCCCAAGGCGCGGGGTACCGCTGCTCGTTTGCGCGAGGAGGCTGATGGCTATGGCCAGCGCGTGGTGGCGCAGGCCGAAGGCGATGCGCAGCGCTTCCGCTCAGTGCTCACGGAGTACCAGAAAGCACCGGCTGTGACCCGTGACCGGATGTACATCGACACCATGCAACAGGTCTATTCGAGCGTCAGCAAGGTGATGGTCGACGCCCGAAGCGGCAGCAACCTGCTTTACCTGCCCTTGGACAAACTGATGCAGCAGGCCTCGCCCTCGGGTAGCGTGCAAGTGGTGCCGCAGGCGCCGCCGTCGGCCGCCTTGCCGACCGATGCCGGTGCTGCTGGTGCAGCAGGTGCTGACGCACGCTCGCGCGACGGTGGTCGTAGCCGCGAACGCGACGCCCGGTGACTGTGAGCCAGCGCCAAAGCTGCCCCAACCTTTGAGTCAGAACAAAATGAACCGAATCGGATTGATCGTGGCCGGCGCATTGTCGGCATTGATGCTCTTGACCTCGACGCTTTTCATCGTCGACCAGCGTCAGCTCGCGGTGGTATACGCACTGGGCGAGATCAAGGAAGTGATTGCTGAGCCTGGCTTGAAGTTCAAGCTGCCGCCGCCTTTCCAGAACGTGGTGTTTCTTGACAAGCGGGTGCAGACGCTCGACAGCCCTGAAACCCGTCCGATCTTCACCGCCGAAAAGAAGAGCTTGGTGATCGACTGGCTCGTCAAGTGGCGGATTGCAGAGCCGCGGCAATTCATCCGCAACAACGGAACCGACATCCGCAATGTCGAGAGTCGTCTTAGCCCGGTGGTGCAGGCAGCCTTCAATGAGGAGATCACCCGGCGCACCGTGCGCGGTGTGCTCGCTGCGGAGCGTGACAAGGTCATGCAGGATGTGCGCAACCGGCTGGTCGACGAGGCCAAGGCCTTCGGTATCGAGATCGTCGATGTGCGGATCAAGCGGGTGGACTTTGTCGCTGACATCACCGATTCGGTGTATCGCCGCATGGAGTCCGAACGCAAGCAGGTGGCCAATGAGTTGCGCTCACAGGGTGCGGCCGAAGGCGAGAAGATTCGTGCCGACGCCGATAAACAGCGCGAGGTGATCATCGCCGAGGCCTACCGCGATGCGCAGAAGCTCAAGGGCCAGGGCGATGCCAAGGCCTCTGCGCTGTACGCCGACGCTTTTGGTCGCGATCAGCAGTTTGCACAGTTTTACCGCAGCCTGGAAGCATACCGCGCCAGTTTTCGCAGCAAGAGCGACGTGATGGTGGTCGATCCTTCAAGCGATTTCTTCAAGGCCATGCGCGGTGCAGGGCCTGCCGCACCGGCGCCAGCGGCCAAGCGCTGAATCCCGGCGAGACGCGGTGGCCGATTGGGTCATGGGCGCGCTGGCGCTGATGCTGGTCTTTGAAGGCTTGCTGCCGTTCCTGAGCCCGACGATGTGGCGCAAGGCCTTCGAGCGTGCGATACGCATGAGTGACGGCCAGATTCGTTTTCTGGGCCTGTCGAGCATGCTGCTAGGCTTGATGTTGCTGGCGATCTGGCACTGACCGCGGCTTCGGCGTTTGGCAGCGCCTGAAGTCGGCGCGTCGATGACCGCCGCTACAATCTTCTCTTTAATTCTCTCGGGTTTGTTCCATGTCCTCAGCTTGGCTGCTGCCCGAGCACATTGCCGATGTGCTGCCGGCCGAAGCGCGGCGCCTCGAAGACCTGCGCCGCAGCCTGTTGGAGATGGCTCGCAGCTATGGCTTCGAGCAGGTGATGCCTCCCTTGCTCGAGCACCTGGAGTCACTGCTGACCGGTACCGGTCTGGCGTTGGACTTGCGTACCTTCAAGCTGGTTGACCAACTCAGCGGTCGATCCTTGGGTATCCGCGCCGACACGACACCGCAAGTCGCCCGGATCGACGCCCATCTGCTCAATCGCCAGGGTGTGACACGCTTGTGCTACTGCGGGCCGGTGCTGCACACTCGGCCGCAATCGCCGCAGGCGACGCGCGAGCCGCTGCAACTCGGCGCAGAGATTTACGGTCATGCTGGCCTGGAGGCCGACCTGGAAGTGCAGGACTTGGCGCTGGACGGCCTGCGGGCTGCGGGCCTGAGTGGCCTGGTGCTCGATCTGGCCGATGCGCGCATCGTTCGAGGCGTGATGGAGGGTGTCGCGGTCGACGAAGCCTCTCTGGGCGAGGTGATCGCCGCGTTGGCGGTGAAGGACTTGGCAACGCTCGACACGCTTTCGCTTCGATTCCCCGCCGAAGTTCGCGCTGGCTTGCTGGCCCTGCCGAATCTGTACGGCGATCTGGCGATGCTCGATCAAGCCAGGCGACAGTTGCCGGCGCGGGCGTCCATCAGTGCCGCGCTCGATGACTTGGCTTGGCTAGCGCGCCATGTTGCGCAGGTTCACCCTGATGTGCAGGTCGGTTTCGACCTTGCCGATATGGGCGGCTATGCCTATTACTCCGGCGCACGCTTTGCAGTCTACGCTCCCGGCGCCACTGATGCGGTGTTGCGCGGAGGGCGCTACGACGAGGTCGGTGCGGTGTTTGGTCGCAACCGGCCTGCAGTGGGATTTTCCACCGATCTGAAAGTGCTGGGCGCCTGTGTCGCCCCCGATCTTCGACGCACTGCGGTCCGCGCATGCTGGAGCGAGGATCCTTTGTTGCGCCAGGCGATCCGTCGTTTGCGAGAACAGGGCGACATCGTGGTCTGCGTCCTGCCCGGCCATGAGCACGAGGGCGAGGAGTTCGATTGCGACCGCGAGCTGGTGGCCTTGGACGATCGTTGGGTGCTGCGTGCGCTCTGAATCCTGAGGCGCTGAGCCGCTGACCCGTCAACTGGAAATCTGCAAACATGCAACAAGGCGAGAATCTTAGGCCCGGCCGCAACGTGGTGGTCGTCGGCACGCAATGGGGTGACGAAGGCAAGGGCAAGGTGGTCGACTGGCTGACCGACCACGCCCAGGGCGTGGTGCGTTTTCAAGGCGGTCACAACGCTGGCCACACGCTGGTGATCAAGGGTGTCAAGACGGCGCTGCAACTGATCCCTTCGGGCATCATGCGCGACGGCGTACCCTGCTACATCGGCAACGGCGTCGTGGTCGACCCGACCCATTTGTTGCTTGAGATTGAGCGACTTGAGGGCATAGGCGTTGAGGTTCGGTCACGACTGTTCATCAGCGAGTCCTGCCCCTTGATCCTGCCTTTCCACGTCGCTGTCGACAAGGCGCGTGAAACCTTGCGCGAGACCAGCGGCGCCGGCAAGATCGGCACCACCGGCAAGGGTATCGGACCGGCGTATGAAGACAAGGTAGCGCGTCGCGCGCTGCGAGTCCAGGATTTGAAGCATCCTGAGCGCTTTGAGACCAAGTTGCGTGAACTGCTGGCCTTGCACAACTTTGCGCTCGCGGGATACCTGCAAGGCGAGCGACTTGAATTTCAGCCGATCTTCGATGAAGCGATGAAAGCGGCTGAGCAACTCAAGCCGATGATGGCTGACGTCGGCTACCAGATTCACAACGCCAGTCGCGCTGGCGCCAATATCTTGTTCGAAGGCGCCCAAGGTACCTTGCTCGACATCGATCATGGCACCTACCCCTATGTGACTTCCAGCAACTGCGTGGCTGGTAACGCCGCGGCCGGTGCCGGCGTCGGCCCTGGCATGCTGCACTACATCCTGGGTATCACCAAGGCCTACACCACGCGCGTTGGCGGCGGCCCGTTCCCGACCGAGCTCGACATCAATGCGGTCGGCACGGTGGGGCACCATTTGTCAACGGTTGGTCAGGAGCGTGGTGTCGTCACGGGACGTATGCGTCGCTGCGGCTGGCTTGACGCGGCGGCGCTCAAGCGATCGATGATCATCAACGGCGTCACGGGCTTGTGCATTACCAAGCTCGATGTGCTGGATGGCCTGCAAGAGATCAAGGTCTGTGTGGGCTACAAGCTTGACGGCCGGGATGTTGACATCCTGCCGCTTGACGCAGACGAGATTGCTGCCTGCGAGCCGGTGTTCGAAACCTTCCCCGGCTGGACGGACAGCAGTTTCGGCGTCACCCAGTGGGATGCGCTGCCGGCCAATGCGCGGGCCTATCTGGAGCGCATCCAAGCCCTGATTGGCGTCACCATTGCCATGGTGTCGACAGGGCCTGATCGCGAGCACACGATCTTGCTGCGCCATCCGTACAAGACTTGAGCGGTTCAGACCTCTTGTCACCCACTGCCACAAGAAACCTCAGGAGACAGAGAATGCTCACCGACGATGGCAAGCACCTATATGTGAGTTGGGATGAATACCACTTGCTGATTGAGCGCCTGGCGCTCAAGGTGGCAAATTCAGGCTGGGAATTCGACCAGATCTTGTGTCTGGCGCGTGGCGGCATGCGGCCGGGCGATGTGCTGTCCAGAGTATTCGACAAGCCCTTGGCGATCATGTCGACGAGTTCATACCGCGCTGAATCCGGCACCATCCAAGGTCGCCTCGATCTCGCCAAGTACATCACGATGCCCAAAGGTGAGTTGGCTGGTCGAGTGCTGCTGGTCGATGATCTGTCTGACTCTGGTGTCACGCTGCAGGCGGTGGTCGAGCGGCTGCGCGGCGTGCCATCGATCACCGAACTGCGTACTGCGGTGATCTGGGTCAAGGGCGGCTCGAGCTATGTGCCGGAATACCACGTCGAGATGCTGCAGACCAGTCCTTGGATTCACCAGCCATTCGAGGAATACGATAACCTCAGGCCGGATGGGCTGGCTAAGAAGTTTTCGGTTTGAGCTTGCGGCAGTTTGGCGGCATCGCTGCCAATGTCGTGAGCAGAGAATGCGCTGTCAGCATGGTGCGCCACGATGACTGCGCTGTTCGCTCGGGGTTTGCGCACAATACAAAAAGGCCAGCATTTTCATGCTGGCCTTTGTTTTTTCTGGTGCCCAGGAGAGGACTCGAACCTCCACGCCGCTAAGCGCTAGTACCTGAAACTAGTGCGTCTACCAATTCCGCCACCTGGGCTATTACTGCAAAGCGAAGTATAGCATGACAAGAAATCAAGCCACAAGCCAACCCGTTCCCGCGCCATCCCCAACGACCGACATCGAAGGCACGGTGTTCGGCCATCGCGATGGCCATGGCTTCGTGCGCCGAGACGACGGTGAGCCTGACATCTATCTTTCGCCGCAGGAGATGCGCTCGGTGCTGCACCGTGACCGCATCCGGGCGCGGGTGGTGCGCTCTGACCGCAAGGGCCGGCCGGAGGGGCGTGTGATCGACATCGTCGAGCGACGCAAGTCGCCCATCATCGGGCGCTTGCTGCACGAGAACGGCGTCTGGCTGGTGGCGCCCGAGGACCGGCGTTTTGGGCAGGACATCCTGATCCCTAAGAACGCCACCGCCAACGCCACAGTGGGTCAGGTGGTGGCGATCGAGCTGACCGAGCCGCCTTCGATGTTTTCACAGCCGGTGGGGCGGATCACCGAGGTGCTGGGCGAGATCGACGATTCGGGCATGGAAATCGAGATTGCAGTGCGCAAGTACGAGGTGCCACATCGATTCTCGGCCGAGGCTCTGGCGCAGGCTGCGGCCTTGCCGGACCGTGTTCGCGCGATCGACAAGCGACATCGCATTGACCTGACCGATGTGGCGCTGGTGACCATCGATGGCGAGGATGCGCGTGACTTTGACGACGCGGTGTATTGCGAGCCGCTCAAGACTGGGCGCGGCAAGACAGCATTCGAGGGCTGGCGCTTGATTGTCGCGATCGCCGATGTCAGCCACTATGTCAAACCCGGCGAGCCGCTTGACGACGACGCTTACGAGCGCGCGACCTCGGTGTACTTCCCGCGCCGGGTGATCCCGATGCTGCCCGAGCGCATCAGCAACGGTCTGTGTTCGCTCAACCCTGACCAGGAGCGGCTGTCCATGGTCTGCGACATGCTGGTGGCCGCAACCGGTGAGATCACGGCCTACCAGTTCTACCCGGCGGTGATTCGTTCGCATGCTCGGCTGACCTACAACGAGGTGGCGACGATCCTGGGCAACACCCGAGGTGTCGAGGCTCAGCGCCGCGCCGATCTGGTGCCTCATCTGATCCACCTGCACGAGGTCTACAGGGTCTTGCTGAAGAATCGCGCGCTGCGAGGCGCGATCGACTTCGAGACCACCGAGACCCAGATCGTCTGCGACGACAACGGCCGGATTGAAAAAATCGTGCCACGCACCCGTACCGAGGCGCACCGCTTGATCGAGGAGGCGATGTTGGCGGCCAATGTCTGTGCCGCTGAGTTCATCGAGAGCCACAAGCATCCTGCGCTTTACCGGGTGCACGAGGGTCCGACGCCTGAGAAGCGCGTCACGCTGCAGAACTATCTGCGAACGCTGGGTCTGGGCTTTCACCTGAGTGACGACCCCAAACCCAGCGAGTTGCAGGCGATCTCGCTGGCCACCAAGGACAGGCCGGACGCGACGCAGATCCACTCGATGCTGCTGCGCTCGATGCAGCAGGCGATCTACACCGCCAGCAACGCGGGTCACTTCGGCTTGGCCTACGAGGCCTACGCGCACTTCACCAGCCCGATCCGGCGCTACCCGGATCTGCTGGTGCACCGTGTCATCAAAGCCTTGTTGCTGGGCAAGCGCTACCACTTGGGTGGCAGTGCGGTTGAGCACACGGCGCTGTCGTCCCCTCAGCCGGCGCGCAAGGTCAGCAAGTCCGCAGCCAAGCCGCCCGCCAGCGCGCAGGATGCGGGCCTTTGGGAGGCGGCTGGTGCGCACTGCAGCGCCAACGAGCGGCGCGCCGACGAGGCTTCACGCGATGTCGAAGCGTGGCTCAAGTGCCGCTTCATGCGCGACCATCTGGGCGAGGAATTTGCCGGTACCGTGACCGCAGTCACCAGCTTCGGTCTGTTCATCACCCTGGACGAGCTCTATGTCGAGGGACTGGTCCACATCACCGAGCTCGGCGGCGAGTACTTCCGCTTCGACGAAGCGCGCCAGGACTTGCGCGGTGAGCGCAGCGGCCTGCGCTACACCGTCGGTTCGAGGGTCCGCGTTCAGGTCAGCCGGGTCGACCTCGACGGTCGCAAGATCGATTTCCGGTTGGTGCGCGAGGGTGAGGTCGACGCGCCTGTGGCGCGCAAGCGCAAAGGCGCAGTCAGTGGCACGGTCGCTGAAGAGTTGAAGGATGTGCAGGTGCGCGACCGGGCAGCCAAGGCAGGTCGCGCAAAGGCGGTGGCAGCTCGCGGTGCTTCGGCAGCCAAGAAGAGCCGCGGCGTCAAACCGACCAGGAGCCGCGCCAAGCCTTGACCCCGTCCTTCGCGGGCGCGCTGGCCTGGCTTGTTCGGGGCCGTTCTCAGCCGTCCAAAGGCATGCAGGCTGCCATCGCATCGATCAGGTCGCCGGCGCGCAGTGCCAGCCTTGCATCGCCGGCCTGCTCGGCAGCCCAGCCGTGCAGCCAGACGCTGGCCGCCGCCGCGTCTCGGCCCAAAGGGTCGCCAGCCTGCGACCACAGACCGGCGAGCCAGCCCGCCAGCACATCGCCGCTGCCTGCCGTTCCTAGCCTGGCATTTCCCGTCGGGTTGACCAGCAAGGTCTTGCCAACCGATGCGATCACTGTGCCCGAACCTTTGAGCACCACGACCGCATGCAATTGGTCCGCGAGCGCCTGTGCGCTGTGCAGTCGTTGCGCCTGCACAGTGGCTGCGCTGCAGCCAAGCAGGCGTGCGGCCTCCAAGGGGTGCGGTGTCAGCACGGTGGGTTGACTTCGGGTCGCGCGGGCCCGTAGCGCGACCTGCAGCGCCGGATCGGCAGCCAATGCGTTGAGCGCGTCGGCGTCAAGCACCAGCCTGGCTGCATGGTCCAGCACCGGCGCTAGCAGCGCGCCGATGTCCTGGCCGCCGCCGCAGCCACACACCACGGTGGCTCGCGCCAGCAGATCGGGCGCCAGCGCAGCCTGCACGCTTCGCGGCATCAGCTCGGGCCGGGCTGCATCGGGTGACAGGTCTTCATCGATCCTGGCCAAATAGACCCGGCCGGCACCTGCGGTCAGCGCTGCGCGTGCCGCCAGCATGGCTGCGCCGCCCATGCCTGGTGCGCCGCCGAGCACCAGTACATCGCCGAAACTGCCTTTGTGTTGGGCGTGCGCGCGCTTGGGCATCAGCTGAAGCAGGTACTCCGGGCCGGTCAGCCGACTGCTGCAATGCTGGCCTGCGGTGTCGACGCCCAACTCATCAAGCCAGACGCGGCCGGCATGGTCACGGCCCTGCCCGGTGAACAGGCCGGGTTTGAGGGTCAGCAGTGACAAGGTGTGCGCTGCCACCACCGCGACTTCGCCCAGGCAGCGACCGCTGTCGCCGCACAGCCCGGTCGGCAGGTCCACGGCCAGCACGGTTGCCGTGCCGGCATTGAGTTGTCGGGCCGCTTGCTCGATAGCCCCCTCGGGCGCGTGGTTGGTGCCCAAGCCCAGCAGCGCGTCTATGCCCAGATCGGCACCAGCCTGCCAGGGACAGTCCGGCCCTGCGCCAATCCAAACGCCGGCTTGCTGGGCCTGGGCCAGCGCATCGCGCGCGTCTTCTGGCATGCGACTGGCTTCGCCGAGCAGGCTGACCCTGACATCCAGCCCTTGGCGGTGCAGATGACGCGCCGCGACCAAGCCATCCCCGCCGTTGTTGCCGGGACCCGCAGCGACCCAGATTCGCCGCGCCTGCGGCGCGACTGCCAGCGCCAGCCTGGCCACGGCCAGTCCGGCCGTGCCCATCAGACTTTGCGCCGGCCGCACTGCGATCGCTGCCTGTTCTATGCGCCTGCTGGCATTGGTATCGAACATCGGCCATCCTTGGCGGGACGGCAGCAAGGCCAGGGGTCCGGCATCGGCATTGGGGCGTGACAGGTTCATCGCTGATCCAGGGTTCGGCGCATTGAAAGCGTGCGCACTCATTGTGCTTTAGCCCAGTGGGCTTGCTCCTGGTCTCCGTGTTCCAAAGCCGGCAGCGCCAGCTTGCGGGCTCGCGCGAGCTCAGCGCTTGTGTTCCACCGCGGCCCCCAGGCGCCCGACATCCAGGCCTTCGACGTCGATCGCGGGTGATCGACCGGCCAGCTGATCGGCCAGCACCCGCGCTGACCCGCAAGCCAGTGCCCAGCCACTCGAACCATGGCCGAGGTTGAGCCAGACGCCGGGCGCGCCGCTGGCACCGAGCACTGGCGGGCCGTCGGGCAGCATGGGCCGGGCGCCTTTCCAGACCTGAGCCTGCGAAGTCTGGGCGCAGCCAGGAAACCAGTCGTCCAGCACCTTGTGCAGCGTGCCGATGGGTGCAAGCTTGTGTTGAGCTAGCCGGCCGCCCAGTTCTGCGCTGCCGGCTACCCGCACCCGCTGGCCCAGTCGGCTGATCGCCACTTTGAAGGTCTCGTCCATCAGCGCCGAGCTGGGTCCGAGTTGAGGGCAGCCCTCGATCTGTCGCAGTGGCGCGGTGATCGAATAGCCGTGCACTGGCACCAGAGGCAAGCGCAGCCCGAGCGGCTTGAGCAGGGCCGCCGAGCCCATCGCGGCGCAGACCACGATCGCGTCGAAGCCATCTTGCTGGGTTCCAGACTGGCTGTCTGTGTCGCAATGCAGCAGCGATGGTTGGTCGCCTGCCGTCAGTGTCAGCACATTTCGCTGGCAAAGAAATACCGCGCCCAGGCTCTGCGCCTGCGCGCGCAGCAATTGGGCAAACTGGCGGCAGTTGCCCACCTCGTCATCGGGCAGGTGGA
Source organism: Bordetella parapertussis (assembly GCA_945878355.1). Lineage (GTDB taxonomy): Bacteria > Pseudomonadota > Gammaproteobacteria > Burkholderiales > Burkholderiaceae_C > Pseudaquabacterium. Next base: position 175,944 of record CAMCTC010000001.1, read on the forward strand.
TGGCGGCGTGCAGGCTCATCTCTGGGTTGAGCCCAGGTTCAATGTTGCGTGCACCCGCGTCGTCGACCAGCGCATGGGTCACCCCCAGCTCAGCCAGCAGCTTGAGACCGCTTTGCGCCAGCGCCATTTCCTTTGCGCTGCGCAGCAACACCAGGTAGCCGCGGGCTCGCTCATGGTCGAACGCCAGTTCGCGGCTGAGCATCTGCAGTCGCAGTTGGCTGTAGCGCGCCAGGCCGTGCATGCGTGCCCGGTTCGCTGCGTAGACCGGCGCGCTGCACGCTCGCCACCAGCGCCACATCCAGCGCCATTGGCCGGCTGCCATGGGCCAAGCCAAGCGAACCGGGCTGTGTGGGCTCAGCAGGTGACGCAACACTTTGGCCGGCATGCCGGGTGCGGCCCAAGGGGTGACATAGCCCGGCGCGACCACACCGGCGTTGGCAAAGCTGGTCTCCTCGGCCACGCTTGCGCGGCGCTCGAAGACCGTCACTTGATGACCGTCGCGTGCCAGTTCGAAAGACGTCGTCACGCCGACGATGCCGGCGCCGATCACTGCAACCCGCACGGTCAGCGACCGTTGCTGGAGCGGGCGGCGGCCAACGTCGACTCGATGGCCAGACTGACGCCTAGAACCGCGTCGTCGCTCATCGCTGGCCCCCAGACCATCAGCCCCACCGGCATCTGACCGCGGTCCTGGCAGGGCATGGACAGCGCGCAGCCGTCGAGCAGGTTGACGACAGTTGTGTTGCGCAGCAACAGCAAATTGGTTGCAGCGAACTCGCTGTCGCTGGCGACCAGCGGCGCGATCGCCGGCGCCACGACGGGCACGGTGGGCGACAGCAGCGCGTCAAAGCCTTGCACCGCCGCTTCGATGCAGGCGATCCAGCGGCCGCGGGTCTGCTGCAGGTCGATGTAGTCGGCTGCGCTGATGGCCGCGCCACGACGTATTCGGATCGACACGCGTGGGTCATAGTCGGCTTCGCGCTGCGCCAACCGGTCGCGGTGCCAGCACCAGCTCTCAGCGGCGGTCAGGCCACCTTGGGCTTGTAGCGCAGGCAGGTCGGTCAGGGGCGCAAGCTCGATGTCCTCGATCTGCGCGCCGGCCTCGCGCAGCCTGGCCAGTGTGCGCTCGAAGGCCTTGGCAACGTCCTTATCCAGGCCATCGAGCAGCAGATTTTGCGGCACGGCCAGCCGCATCGCGCGCAGTGGCCGGCTCAGCGGGCGCGGCGTGCAAGCGGCCAGCAGGCCGTGCAGCAAGGCCGCGTCTCGCACGCTGCGGGTGATGGCGCATGCCGTATCGAGTGAGAACGACAGCGGCACCGCGCCGGCCAGCGGTGTCAAGCGCTGGGTGTTCTTGAAACCCACCAGCCCGTGCAGTGCTGCTGGAATGCGGATCGACCCGCCGGTATCCGACCCGAGCGCTGCCCAGGCCGCGCCTGTGGCCACTGACACTGCGCCGCCCGAGGTGCTGCCGCCAGGGATGCGAGGGGTCGGATCCAACGCCAGCGTCACGGGGTTGACCGGTGTGCCGAAGTGCGGATTGATGCCTACGCCGGAGTAGGCGAATTCGCTCAGGTTGGTGTGACCGATCAGTGCCGCGCCGGCGTTTCGAAGCCGTGCCACCGCCGGGCAATCGGCGCTGGCCGCTGTTGCATCGGCCAGAGACTTTGAACCCGCGGTGGTGGGGTGGCCTGCGACGTCGAACAAGTCCTTGATCGACACCGCCAGTCCGGCCAGGGGCGGCAGCGGTGCGCCAGCGGATAGCGCCAGGTCGGCAGCAGCGGCGCTGGCCTTGGCGTTGGCGTCAAACCGGCGCAGGAACACATGTTTGCAGGACGGGCTGTCGGCCGCCGCCAGCGAGACATTGAGCAATTCGCTTGCTTTGACCCTGCCGCTGCGCAAAGCCCAGGCTGCATCGTGCAGGTCGAGGACTGCGCGCTCACCGGGCTGCTGGCTCGCAGCGTCTTGCAGGCCGGTGATGTCGGGTTCGAAGGACCCGAATGCTATACTCTTGGGCTTTATCTGAATGTGCATGGGGCTCATGTTAGAGCAACCAGCGGCAGATGAATGAAACCGCGAACCGGCTGCCGAAAGGTGTCGCTCGAACGGAGTCGTCTATGAGCTAGGTGGGGTGCCACCACAGACGTTTTCCCGCCAGCGATTCGCGCCGGATTCAAGAACCAACCTTCGGAGTAGTCCATGTCAGTCACCATGCGTGAAATGCTGGAAGCGGGCGTCCATTTCGGACACCAGACCCGCTTCTGGAACCCCAAGATGGCGCCGTTCATTTACGGCCATCGCAACAAGATTCACATCATCAACCTCGAGAAGACGCTGCCGAAGTTCGAGGAGGCGATGAAGTTTGTGCGCCAGCTCAGCGGCAAGCGCGGCACCATCCTGATGGTGGGCACCAAGCGTCAGGCGCGTGATGTGATCAACATGGAGGCGCATCGCGCCGGCATGCCTTTCGTCGACCAGCGCTGGCTAGGCGGCATGCTGACCAACTTCAAGACGGTCAAAGGCTCGCTGAAGAAGCTCAAGGAAATGCAAGCCACCAAAGAGGCTGGCATGGATCAGTTGAGCAAGAAGGAAAGCCTGATGTTCGAGCGCGAACTGGCCAAGCTCGAAAAAGACATCGGCGGAATCCAGGACATGGGCGCCTTGCCTGACGCGCTGTTTGTGATCGACGTCGGTTACCACAAGATTGCCATCGCCGAAGCCATCAAGCTGGGCATCCCGATCATCGGCGTTGTTGATACCAACCACTCGCCGCTCGGTATCGACTATGTCATCCCTGGCAACGACGACTCGGCCAAGGCCGTGGCCTTGTACGCCAAGGCGGTTGCCGATGCAGTGCTTGAGGGCCGAGCCAATTCGATGAACGAAGTCGTGACCGCCGTGGCTGCAGGTGACGACGAATTCGTAGAGGTCAGCGAAGGCGCGTGAACCGGGTACGCCAACGTGCGCGTTGGCGTGTTTGGCCTGTGACGGCGTTGCTTCCGCAGTTGGCGGATGAGAACCCGTTCGCGGCGCCTGATCCTTGCAAGATTGGCTGCCAAGCCTCTGTTTGACAAGGATGATTCATGAGGGCGCCCGGTTCGGGCGCTTGGTCAAGCTGGGCTGCTGCATGGCGGCCCACAGCAATGGGAGATTGAACATGGCAGTGATCACGGCGAGCATGGTAGGCGAACTACGTGCCAAGACCGACGCACCGATGATGGAGTGCAAGAAGGCCCTCACCGAGGCCGATGGCGACATGGGGCGCGCTGAGGAAATCCTGCGTGTCAAGCTGGGCAACAAGGCCGGCAAGGCGGCGTCGCGGATCACTGCCGAAGGCGTGATTGCGATTGCGGCAAACGGCACGACGGGCGCGATGATCGAGGTCAACTGCGAGACTGACTTTGTCTCCAAGAACGATTCGTTCCTGGCTTTCACGAAGAACCTCGCGGACCTGGTCGCGACCCATAATCCCGCCGACGTGGCTGCGCTCAGCGCCTTGCCGCTGGCGCAGGAGAGTTTCGGCCCGACGGTCGAAGATGTTCGCAAGGGTCTGATCGGCAAGATCGGCGAGAACGTTGCGATCCGTCGCTTCAAACAATTCTCCGGCGACCACAAGCTGGCCACCTATCTTCACGGCGTGCGCATCGGCGTGGTGGTGGAGTACACCGGTGATGATGTGGCGGCCAAGGATGTGGCGATGCACGTGGCAGCGATGAAGCCGGTGTCTTTGTCGCAAGCCCAGGTGCCTGCTGAATTGGTTGAAAAAGAGCGTCGGATTGCTGCCGAGAAAGCCGCCGAGGACTCGGCGACTGCGGTGGCCGCTGGCAAGCCAGCCCAGTCGCCTGAGATCGTCGCCAAGCGAGTCGAAGGCTCGGTGCAGAAGTACCTCAAGGAGGTCTCTCTGTTCAACCAGCCCTTCGTCAAGAACGACAAACAGACCGTCGAGCAGATGCTCAAGTCCATCAACACCCAGGTCGCCGGTTTCACGATGTACGTGGTCGGTGAGGGCATCGAGAAAAAGGTCGATGATTTTGCGGCTGAAGTGGCGGCGCAAGTCGCTGCAGCCAAGACCGCCTGAACACCTGGGTGACGCCGTTTCCTGCCGACAGGCCAGGTTTCGGCGTACCAACCCAGCTGGCGGAACGGCGCGCGGTGACGTGCATACGGTCGCCGGCGCTTAAACTGTCGCCTTCGTCCTAGGAGCCTCTGCATGCCCGCTTACAAGCGCATTCTTCTCAAGCTCTCGGGTGAGGCCTTGATGGGCGATGACGCCTACGGCATCAACCGTGCGACCATCGTTCGCATGGTCCGCGAAGTGCAGGAAGTGACGGCGCTGGGGGTTGAAGTGGCCGTGGTGATTGGCGGCGGCAACATTTTTCGCGGTGTGGCTGGCGGGTCGGTAGGCATGGACCGTGCGACTGCTGACTACATGGGCATGCTGGCGACCGTGATGAATGCGCTGGCGCTGGCCGATACGATGCGGCTCGAAGGCATGGTGGCGCGCGTGATGTCGGCGATCAGTATCGAGCAGGTGGTCGAGCCCTATGTCAGGCCCAAGGCCTTGCAGTATCTCGAGGAAGGCAAGATCGTGATCTTCGCCGCCGGCACCGGCAACCCCTTTTTCACCACCGATACTGCAGCGGCACTGCGCGGCGCCGAGATTGGCGCGGAAATCGTTCTGAAGGCGACCAAGGTGGACGGCGTCTACACGGCCGACCCCAATAAGGACCCGCTCGCCACGCGTTACACCAGTGTGAGCTTCGACGAAGCCATCTCCAAGAATCTGCAAGTGCTGGACGCCACCGCTTTTGCGCTGTGTCGCGACCAGAAGCTGCCCATCAAGGTGTTTTCGATCTTCAAGCCCGGCGCGCTCAAGCGCGTTGTGATGGGCGAGGACGAAGGCACCCTGGTTCACGTCTGACCTTTGTTCGATCTGTCGAGAAGCACCATGACCATTGCCGACACCAAGAAGACCGCCGAGACCAAGATGGCCAAGTCCATCGAGGCCTTCAAGAGCGACATCCAGAAGATTCGAACCGGACGTGCCCACCCGGGCATCCTCGACCAGGTTCAAGTCGATTACTACGGCTCTATGTTGCCGATCAGTCAAGTGGCCAATGTCTCGCTGCTCGATGCCCGCACCATCAGCGTCCAACCCTGGGAAAAGGGCTTGGCAGCCAAGATTGAAAAAGCCATTCGCGAGAGCGACCTGGGGCTGAACCCGGCATCGCAAGGCGACGTGATCCGCGTGCCGATGCCTGCGCTGACCGAAGAGCGCCGGCGCGACCTCACCAAGGTGGTCCGTCACGCCGCTGAGGACAGCAAGGTGGCAGTTCGCAACTTGCGCCGTGAGGCCAATGAGCAGTTGAAGAAGCTGCTCAAGGACAAAGCGGTCACCGAGGACGATGAGCGACGTGCGCAGGACGATGTGCAGAAACTGACCGACCGCGTGATCGCAGAGATCGACCGACTGGTGCACGGCAAGGAAGCCGAAATTCTGGCGATCTGAAGCACGCAATGTCTTGCCCACCCTGTCTGCCTGCCTCACGTCGATGACGCGCAATCTGTCCGTACCACGCCATGTGGCCATCGTGATGGACGGCAACGGCCGCTGGGCCAAGAAGCGTCATCTGCCGCGATTTTTCGGCCACAAGGCCGGCGTCGACGGACTGCTCAAGGTGATCAAGGCCTGCGCCGATCGTGGTGTCGAGTACCTCACTGTGTTCGCTTTTTCGTCGGAGAACTGGAAGCGACCCGAGGACGAGGTGTCGGGCCTGATGGGCTTGGTGCTGGTTGCGGTGACCAAGTACCTCGCCAAGTTGGCCGGTGACGGGGTTCGAATCGTCATCGTCGGCGAGCGTGATGGCCTGTCTGACCGGCTGCGTGCGGCCTGGAATGAGGCCGAGCAACTGACCCAGCACAACACCCGCATCACCTTGTCGGTGGCTTTCAACTACGGTGGCCGCTGGGACTTGGTGCAGGCCTGTCAGCAGGCGGTTGCGTCCGGTTTGCGCCCCGAGCAGATCACCGAGCAATCGATTTCGGCGTTCATGGCGATGCGCCATGCGCCTGATCCCGACCTGTTCATCCGCACTGGCGGCGAGGTCAGGATCAGCAACTTCATGCTTTGGCAGGTGGCCTATTCCGAGCTTGTGTTCACCGATTGTCTGTGGCCCGATTTTGATGTGGCGGCCCTCGACGCTGCACTGGCCACCTATGCCGGGCGCGAGCGGCGTTTTGGCGGCGTCGAAACCCGTTTGGTCGAGCCGGCCGCAGGCTGACGCCACGATGCTGCGTCAGCGTGTGATCACCGCCTTGGTGCTTCTGGCGCTGTTGTTGCCAGCGCTGTGGGTTGACAGTCCGCTGCCCTTTGCCTTGCTCAGTCTTGGATTGATCAGCGCAGCGGGTTGGGAGTGGGCGAGGTTGAACGGTGTCAACTCCAGCGCTGTTGCGCTGGTCACCGGCGGCTTGCTGGCCTTGTTGTGCGCGGCCAGTCTGTCCAACCTGGCGCAGGTCGGGCAGACTGCAGGGCTTTGGTGGCTGGCCACGGCCTGCTGGCTGTTGGGCGGGGGCAGCGTGCTGGCGCGTGGACCTGCTGCTTGGTCCAAACTGCCGAGCCCGATGCGATGGCTCCTGGGTTTGGCGGGGCTTTGGCTGGCCTGGCTCGCGATGGCCCAAGCGCGCACCATTGGCACCAATTTCCTGCTCTCGGTGATGTGCGTGGTCTGGATGGCTGACATCGCTGCCTATTTCTGTGGCCGCGCTTTCGGCCGACGCAAGCTCGCGCCGACGATCAGTCCCGGCAAGAGTTGGGAAGGTGTGTGCGGCGGCGTGGCGGGCGTGCTGCTGTTGGGTCTGGGATGGCTGTGGCTGGAATCGACGCGCAGTTTTGATTCGCCCAGTTTGTTTCTGCTGCTGCGCCAGCGAATGGGACTGGGCGGCTTGGCGCTGTCACTGTTGCTGCTGGCCGGGCTCAGCGTGATGGGCGATTTGTTCGAGTCACTGGTCAAGCGAGCTGCTGGGGTCAAGGATTCGAGTGGTCTGCTGCCTGGCCATGGTGGCGTGCTCGACCGGGTCGACGCGTTGCTGCCGGTGTTGCCGGCGGCGCTTGCGTTGATCAGCCTGTAATGTCGGCAGCGCTAGCATGAGACAAGCCACCGCACAGTTGCCACACGCCCCCCTGGGGCTGAGGCCGTACTGACATGGTGCAACGCGTTTGCATTCTCGGTGCTACCGGCTCGGTCGGTGGCAGCACGCTGGACGTGATCGCCCTGCACCCCGAGCGATACCAGGTCTTTGCGCTGACGGCGCAGCACAGGATGCAGGAGCTGGCCAGTCTTTGCCAGCGTTGGCGACCACGCTATGCGGTGGTCGCGACTGCGGCGCAGGCCAATGCGCTGGGGCATGACCTGGCTGCGGCGGGCTTGCGTACCGAGGTCCTGCATGGCGACCGGGCCTTGTGCGAAATGGCCTCGCATCCGGAAGTCGACAGCGTGATGGCGGCGATCGTCGGCGCCGCTGGACTGCAGCCCTGCATCGCGGCAGCGCTGGCCGGCAAGCGATTGATGCTGGCCAACAAGGAAGCGCTGGTGGTTGGCGGGCGACTGTTCATGGCCGCAGTGGCCAAGGGCGGGGCGCTGCTGTTGCCGATTGACAGCGAGCATTCGGCGATCTTCCAATGCTTGCCCGAGGACCGTGCAGCCTGGGGTCGGCGAATTGCCCACATCGTGCTGACCGCATCGGGCGGACCGTTCCGCGATCGCGACCCCGCCACTTTGCACGAGGTCACGCCCGACCAAGCCTGCGCGCACCCGAATTGGGTGATGGGGCGAAAGATATCGGTCGATTCCGCGACGATGATGAACAAGGCGCTCGAAGTGATCGAGGCTCGATGGTTGTTCGACCTGGCGCCGGAGCAGATCCGCGTCGTTCTACACCCTCAGAGCATCATCCACTCGATGGTGGTCTGTCGTGACAACAGCGTGCTCGCCCAACTCGGCACGCCCGACATGAAAGTGCCGATCAGCGTCGGCCTGGCCTGGCCCGAGCGTGAGGCTTCAGGTGCTGATGAACTCGACTTTCTGGCCATACAGTCGCTGAGTTTCGAGCCAGCCGACCCGCAGCGTTTCCCCGGCCTGGGTTTGGCCTATGACGCCTTGCGAGGCCCGGAGGGCAGCACCACCGTGCTCAACGCTGCCAACGAGGTGGCCGTAGCGGCCTTTCTGTCCGGCCGGCTGCTGTTCACCGACATACACCGCGTCAATGCCGACACCGTGGCGGCCTTGGTGCCGAGCCAGGCCGATGCGGGCTCGCTTGAAGACATGCTTGCGCTCGATGGTCGGGCCCGTGGCTTGGCTGATGGCCTGGCCCGGGAGCTCTCCAGATGATCACCGTGCTGGCTTTTTTGTTGACGCTGACGGTGCTGATCGTCGTGCATGAATACGGTCATTACCGTGTGGCAGTGGCCTGCGGTGTCAAGGTGCTGCGGTTCTCGATGGGATTCGGCCGCGTGATCTGGCGTCGCCAGAAATCTAGCGAACACACCGAGTTCGTGCTGTCGGCTCTGCCCTTGGGCGGCTATGTGCGCATGCTGGACGAGCGCGAGGGGCCGGTGGCCCCCGGTGAGCTGGACCAGGCCTTCAACCGCAAACCGCTGTGGCAGCGCGTGGCGATCGTCGCTGCCGGACCGCTGGCGAACCTGTTGCTGGCGGTGCTGCTGTACGCCAGCTCGCATTGGATAGGAATTGACGAACCCAAGGCCTTGCTGGGTACACCCACGCCGGGCAGTCTGGCCGAGCGCGCTGGCATGCGCGCAGGCGACTGGGTGCAGGCATGGCAGGACGATCAAGGCCAGTGGGTGGACCTGCGCTCGCTCAGTGATTTGCGCTGGCAACTCACCCAGCACCTGCTGCAAGGGCAGGCACTGCAGTTGCAGCTCAGCGATTCGCAAGGCCGCAGTGGTCGTCAGCTGAGGCTGGGCCTCGATGAGCTCGGTGCGCAAGACATGGACGCAGCGCTGGTCAAGCGCATCGGCTTGGGCCAGGCCTACAGCGAACCCGTGCTCGGCGAGGTCAAGGTGGGCGGTCCCGCAGCGCTGGCTGGACTTCAAAAAGGTGACCGCGTGCTGCGCCTCGAGGGTCAGCTTGTCAGCGATGCGCAGGGATTGCGCGAGCGGATTCGCACCTCGGTTCGCGACGGCGTGGTCCAGCCTATGCAATGGCAATTGCAGCGCGGCACACAGGTGATCGAGTTGACCATCACCCCGCGCTTGGTGCGTGAGGGTGATCGCGGCGTTGGCCGCATCGACGCTTTCATCGGTACGCCGCCAGAACTGGTGCGGGTGCAACTCGGTCCGATCGAAGGACTGTCCCAGGGGCTTGCCCGGACCTGGGAGGTGTCGGCGTTGACGGTCAAGATGATCGGCCGGATGCTGATTGGCCAGGCCTCGCTGAAGAACCTGAGCGGTCCGCTGACCATTGCTGACGTCGCAGGTCAGTCGGTTCAACAAGGTCTGGCGTATTACCTGGGTTTTCTGGCTTTGGTCAGTGTCAGCCTGGGTGTGCTCAACCTGCTGCCGCTGCCGATGCTCGACGGTGGGCACCTGATGTATTATCTTTTCGAGGGTCTGACCGGGCGTCCGGTCTCCGATCTGTGGCTCGCGCGATTGCAACGCGGTGGCGTCGCAGTCTTGCTGATGATGATGTCGGTGGCCCTTTTCAACGACATCGCCCGCCTGTTGGGCCTGCACTGACCGCACTGATGCCCTCCTTCTCCACAGACCGTCTTTTCCACCCTGCAGCTGTCGTCGCGCTCTTTGCTGCATTCGCCGCGCCGCCAGTCTTTGCCGTCGAAGCCTTTGTGCTGCAGGATATCCGCGTCGAGGGCTTGCAGCGTACCGATCCCGGCACTGTCTTCGCCGCGCTGCCGTTTCGGGTTGGCGACAACTACACCGACGACAAGGCTGCTGCTGCGCTGCGTGCCTTGTTCGCGACCGGTCTGTTCAAGGACGTGCGCATCGAGATCGACGGCCGCGTCGCAGTGGTGGTGGTCGAAGAGCGGCCAGTGATCGAAACAGTCAGTTTCGTCGGTTTGAAGGAATTTGACAAAGACACCTTGATCAAGTCGCTCAAGGATTCGGGCATCGGGGAAGGCCTGCCTTTCGACAGGGCACTGGTCGACCGGGCCGAGCAGGAGATCAAGCGCCAGTATCTGTCGCGCAGCCTCTACGGCGCCGAGGTGGTGACGACCATCACCCCGACCGATCGCAACCGCGTCAACGTCAGTTTCGCGATGACTGAAGGCGATGCGGCGCGCATCCGCGAGATCCGCATCGTCGGTGCCAAGGTGTTCTCCGAGGCGACCTTGACCGCTTTGATGGATTTGACCACCAGCGGCTGGTTGACCTGGTACACCAAGAACGACCGCTACTCGCGTGCCAAGCTCAACGCTGACCTCGACACCTTGCGTGCTTACTACCTCAATCGCGGCTATCTCGAGTTCAACATCGAGACCGCGCAGGTCACGATTTCGCCCGACAAGCAGGACATCTCCGTCACGATCACGGTCAAGGAGGGGCAGCCCTATACCGTGACCGCCGTCAGGCTGGTTGGAGACTACCTGGGCAAGGAAGATGAGTTCAAGCAGTTGATTGGCGTTCGCGCTGGCGAGCCTTACCGCGCCGCGGTGGTCACCGCCACAACCAAGGCCTTCACCGATCGTTTCGGCACTTTTGGCTATGCATTTGCGCGCGTCGATGCGCGCACCGAGATCGACCGCGCCAATGGCCAGGTCGCGCTGGTGTTGGCAGCCGAGCCTCAACGCCGCGTCTATGTCCGGCGCATCGACGTTGCGGGCAACACCCGCACCCGCGACGAGGTGGTGCGGCGTGAATTCCGCCAACTCGAGTCGAGCTGGTACGACGGCGAGCGCATCAAGCTGTCGCGTGAGCGGGTCGACCGACTGGGCTATTTCAAGGATGTCAATGTCGACACCAACGAAGTCGCCGGCACAGCCGACCAGGTCGATCTGGCCGTCGCCGTGACGGAAAAACCCACCGGCAATCTGTCGCTCGGACTGAGCTTTTCCAGCGCCGACCGGCTGGCGCTGTCGGCTGCGATCAAACAAGACAATGTGTTCGGATCGGGCAATTACCTGGGATTTCAGGTCAACACCAGCCAACTCTCGCGCAGCTTGGTCTTGTCCACGGTTGACCCGTATTTCACGGTGGACGGTATCTCTCAAGCGCTCGACCTCTACTACCGCACCTCGCGACCCTACAACAGTCTGGGCGACCAGTACCAGATCACCAACCCCGGAGGATCCGTGCGTTTCGGCGTGCCGTTCTCCGAGTACGACACCGTGTTTTTCGGCATCGGTGTCGAGCAGACCAACATCGGCTCATCGGCCGGGATCCCGAACCAGTACTTCGATTACCGCTTCCGCTACGGGCCTGTCTCCACGTCGGTGCCGCTGACCTTGGGTTGGGCGCGAGACCAGCGCGACAGTGCTCTGACGCCTACCGCAGGGCGTTACCAGCGTGCCAACGTTGAATGGAGTGTGGCCGGCGATGTGCGGTTCCTGCGAACGAATCTGCAGTACCAGCAGTTTTTCCCTATCTGGCAACGCATCACGCTGGGCATCAACAGCGAACTGGGCTGGGGCACGGGGCTGGGCGGGCGGCCCTACCCGGTGTTCAAGAATTTCTACGGCGGGGGTTTGGGCTCGGTACGGGTTTTTGAGCAGAACTCGCTGGGTGTGATCGACCCGACTGGCGCCTATGTCGGCGGCGCCAAGAAGGCCAACCTCAACGTCGAGTTGTACCTCCCGGTGCCTGGAACAGGCAACGACAAGTCGCTGCGCATCTTCGGCTTTGCCGATGCCGGCAATGTCTGGCGCGATGGCGAGCGGATCACCGCCGACAGCCTACGTGCTTCGGCGGGTATCGGCTTGTCCTGGATCTCGCCGGTCGGCCCGCTCAAGCTGAGCTGGGGTTCGCCGATTCGCAAGCAGGCGACAGATAGAATCCAACGTTTCCAATTCCAGATCGGGACTGCGTTCTGATGACCAAGAAGACCATGAAGTCGTGGGCCATGCTGGCTTGCGTGTCCTTGCTGGCTGCTGCTGGTACCGCACAGGCGCAGGAGCTCAAGATCGGCTATGTCAACAGCGAGCGGGTGCTTCGCGAAGCGACGCCAGCCAAGGCGGCGCTGGCTCGCATGGAGTCTGACTTCAGCAAGCGCGACAAGGATTTGAACGACCAGGCAAGCAAGCTCAAGGTCGCGGCCGACAAGCTCGAGAAGGACGCCCCCGCCTTGCCCGAGAGCGAGCGCAATCGGCGCCAGCGCGATCTGGTCGAGCAGGACCGAGACCTGCAGCGCAAACGCCGCGAGTTTCAGGAAGATCTCAACCAGCGCCGCAACGAAGAGACCGCCGGTATCGTCGAGCGTGCCAACAAGGTCATCAAGGGTATTTTCGAAGGCGAGAAATACGACCTGATCCTGCAAGACGTGGTCTTCGCCAGCGGTCGTGTCGACATCACCGAGAAGGTGATCAAGGCGCTCAACGCCGCGCCAGCGGCCAAGTAAGCGTTTGGCCGCCGAGCCGCTGCGGTTGGCCGACATCGTCGCCGCGCTAGGCGGCGAACTGTGCGGTGATGGTCAGACTGTCATCACGATGCTGGCGCCGCTGGAGTCGGCCGATGCTGCCAGCCTGAGTTTCCTGTCGAACCCACGCTACGGCGCCCAGCTCGCGGCTTCTGCGGCGGCCTGTGTGATTGTCTCGCCCGGCATGCGCGAAGCTGCGCTGGCGCGCGGATCGGCCATCGTTGCTGCCGACCCATACCTCTACTTTGCGCGCCTGACCCAATGGTGGGCTGCGCGCACTAGACGCCAGCCTGTGCCTGGCGTTCATCCCAGTGCCGTGGTCGAACCCGGCGTTCGGCTGCACCCCAGCGCATCGGTGGCGGCGATGGCCTACATCGGTGCCGGTGCGGTGATTGATGCCGGCGCGGTGATCGGCAGCCACTGCCACATCGGTGCGGATGCATCGGTGGGCGAGGCCACACGCCTGGCGGCCCGTGTCACGCTGGGCGAGGCCTGTCGGATCGGTGTCCGAGGCATCGTCCATTCGGGCGTGGTGATCGGCGCGGATGGTTTCGGTTTTGCCCCCGATGGCCAAGGTGACGAGGCACGCTGGGAAAAGATAGAGCAGCTCGGGGCAGTGCGCATTGGCGATGACGTGGAGATCGGTGCCAACACCTGTATCGACCGCGGTGCGCTGGCCGACACCTTGATCGACGAGGGTGTCAAGCTCGACAACCTGATCCAGATCGGCCACAACGTTCGCATCGGCGCGCACAGCGCGATGGCCGGTTGCGTTGGTATCGCTGGCAGCGCCAAGATCGGTCGCCATTGCACCGCGGGTGGCGGCGCGATCATCCTGGGTCATCTGGAACTGGTCGACCATGTGCACATCACCGCAGCGACGGTGATCACACGCTCGATCTGGAAGCCTGGTCAGTACAGCGGCCTGTTTCCCTTCGATGACAATGCGTCCTGGGAAAAGAACGCGGCCACGCTGCGCCAACTGCATGGGCTGCGCGATCGCTTGCGTGCGCTGGAGAAGAAACAAACATGACTGCCGCCGTGCTCGACATCCACCGCATCCTCAAGCTGCTGCCGCACCGCTACCCATTCTTACTGGTCGACCGGGTGATTGAATTCGAGCGCGACAAGCGTATCAAGGCGCTGAAGAACGTCACGATCAACGAGCCTTTCTTCAACGGCCATTTTCCGCACCGGCCAGTGATGCCGGGCGTGTTGATGATCGAGGCCTTGGCGCAGACTGCCGCGCTGCTGTCTTTTGAGTCGATGGGCGAGGCACCCGACGAGGACACGGTGGTCTATTTTCTGGGCATCGACGGCGCACGCTTCAAGCGCGTGGTCGAGCCCGGCGACCAATTGATTCTTGAAGCCAGCCTCGAGCGCGCCAAGGCCGGGATCTACAAGTACAAGACCCGCGCCAGCGTTGATGGCCACACAGCGGTTGAGGCCGAGTTGATGTGCACGATGCGCAAGCTCAGCTGAGTTCGGCCAAGCATGAGTCGTATCCACGCCACCGCGCTGGTCGCGCTGCGGGCCGAACTGGCTGACGATGTCAGCGTCGGCCCTTATTCGGTGATCGGCGCCGATGTTCGTATCGGACCTGGCAGCAGCATTGGTCCGCACTGCGTCGTCGAGGGTCACACCACGATAGGCCGCGACAACCGGATCTTCCAGTTCGCCTCGATCGGCGCCGAGCCCCAAGACAAGAAATACGCCGGCGAGCCCACGCGCCTCGAAATCGGCGACCGCAACACGATTCGCGAGTTCGTCACGATCAACACCGGCACGGTGCAGGACCTAGGCCTGACCGCCTTGGGCGACGACAACTGGATCATGGCCTATGTGCACATCGCGCACGATTGCCGCATTGGCAACCACACCATCATTGCAAATGCGACACAGCTCGGAGGCCATGTGCACCTGGGCGACTGGGTGTTTCTGGGCGGGCTCTCGGGCGTGCACCAGTTCGTCCGCGTCGGTGCGCATGCGATGACGGGTTTCCAGACCCGCTTGTCGCAAGACTTGCCGCCCTATGTCACGGCCGCGGGCAATCCGGCCAGCGCCACTGGCATCAACGCCGAAGGCCTGCGCCGGCGGGACTTTTCGCCCGAACGCATCGCGCAGGTCAAGCAGATGCACCGACTGCTTTATCGGCAAGGGCTGACATTGGCTGACGGCGTCAACGCGATCGCCGGCTTGAAGGGTCAGCTCGAAGGCAGCGACGACGACATCGCGCTGATGCTCGATTTCCTGGCCCATGCCGATCGCGGCATCGTCCGCTGAGGCCTTGGCCTCAGACCCGCTGCGGCTGGCGCTGGTCGCAGGGGAAGCTTCGGGCGACCTCCTCGGTGGTCTGCTGTTGCAGGGCTTGAAAGCCCGTTGGCCCGATCTGCAGTCCTTCGGCATTGGTGGCCCCAAGCTCGTCGCTCAGGGGCTGGACCCCTGGTGGCCGCATGAGCGGCTCGCGGTGTTCGGCTATGTCGACGCGATCGGGCGATTGCCCGAACTGCTGCGAATTCGCCGCCAGTTGGGTGATCGTTTGCTGCGTGACCGGCCCTCGGTCTTCATCGGCATCGACGCGCCCGACTTCAATTTCGGCCTCGAGAAGCGGCTGCGCGACGCCGGGATCAAGACCGTCCACTTTGTCTGTCCGTCGATCTGGGCCTGGCGCGGCGAGCGGGTGGCCAAACTCGCTCGTGCGGCCGACCATGTGCTGTGTTTGTTTCCGTTCGAGCCGGCGCTGCTTCGCCAGCACGGTATCGCCGCCACTTTCGTCGGCCACCCGTTGGCCGATGCCATCGCCATGGAGCCGCCGCGCGCAGCGGCTCGGTCGGCGCTCGGTCTGGCCGATGACGACAAGGTGGTGGCATTGCTGCCTGGCAGCCGGCGCAGCGAGATCGCCCAGATCGCGCCGTTGCTGCTCGCCGCCGCAGCCTTGATGCAGCGCCAACGCCCCGGCCTGCGCTTCGTGATGCCCTTGGTGCCAGGGCTGCGGGCCCTGGTCGAGCCCATGCTCGCGGCACAAGGCCGGGGGCTGGCTTTGGAGCTGCTCGACGGTCGCTCACATGAGGCGCTGGCGGCCTGCGACCTCACCTTGGTGGCCAGCGGTACGGCCACGCTCGAGGCTGCGCTGTTCAAGCGGCCTATGGTCATCACCTACCGTCTGGCCTGGCTGAACTGGCAGCGCATGAAGCGCATGAGCTACCAGCCCTGGTTTGGTCTGCCCAACATCCTGGCCCGTGAGTTCATCGTGCCCGAGCTGATCCAGGATGCCGCCACGCCCGAGGCGCTGGCTCGCGAGGGCCTGGCTTGGCTGGCTGATGCCAGCCGGGTCGAGGCACTGGTCCGTCGTTTCACCGATATGCACCACAGCTTGCGCCAGCACACGGCGCAGAAGGCCACCGATGCGATTGCCCAAGTCCTTGCTTGAGCTGCTGGGCCCGGACTGGGACCGTCCTGGCTTGGTCGCTGGTGTCGATGAAGCCGGCCGCGGTCCACTGGCCGGCCCGGTAGTGGCAGCTGCGGTGATCCTCGACGACCGGCAGCCGATCGCCGGATTGGCCGACTCCAAGGTGTTGAGCCCGCGCAAGCGGGAGCGCTTGTTCGACGAGATCCGCGCCAAGGCGCTGGCTTGCTGCATCGCCGAGGCCAGCGTTGAGGAGATCGACCGCCTGAACATCCTGCAAGCCAGCTTGCTGGCGATGCGCCGTGCGGTCGAAGGCTTGCGCCTGGTGCCTCGCCGGGTGTTGGTCGACGGCAATCAGCTGCCGGCCTTGAACATGCCGGCCGCGGCCATCGTCAGCGGCGATGCCAAGGTGCCGGCGATCTCGGCCGCCTCCATCCTGGCCAAGGTCTACCGCGATCGACTCTGCCTGGCGCTTGACCGAGACTATCCCGATTACGGTTTCGCTGCGCACAAAGGCTACCCCACGGCCGCGCATCTGGCGGCATTGCGCCAGCACGGCGCCTGCCCGGTGCACCGCCGCAGCTATGCGCCCGTTCGCGCGGTGCTGTTGGCAGCGGACGGTGGCACACCTTGATCGAACCGGTCACGCTCAGCGCGCGCGACAACCCCTTGCTCGTCAGGCTGCGCAAGCTCGCGCGCGACCCTGGCGCTTACCGCAAACTCGGCATGCTGTGGCTCGAAGGCGAGCACCTGTGTACTGCGCTGCAGGCGCGAGGCCTGCAGCCGGTTCAGGCCGTGGTGGCCGACAGCGCCTGGGCTCAGCCGACGCTGCGTGCCTTGGCGTGCTCGGCGCCGCGGGTGGTTCGGGTCAGCGACGCGCTGTTCGACGGTTTCAGCGCGCTCGAGTCACCGGCTCGATTGGGCTTCTTGTTGACCCTGCCCAAGGCCCCGGCGATCGATCCTGATTCAGCCACGGTGGTGCTCGACCGGTTGCAGGATGCCGGCAATGTCGGCAGCATCCTGCGCAGCGCGGCGGCTTTTGGTGTCGGCCAGGTGCTTGCGCTGCAGGGCACGGCGGGCCTGTGGTCGCCCAAGGTCTTGCGCGCCGGCATGGGCGCGCATTTCGGCCTGCGACTGGTCGAAGGCCTGGTGCCTGACGATTTGGCGGCGCTTCGGGTACCGCTGGTCGGCACCTCGTTGGCGACCGACCAAACGCTGCACAGCGCCCGCCTGCCGCAGCCCTGCGCTTGGGTGTTGGGCCATGAAGGCCAGGGTGTCGCGCCCGACCTGCTGGCGCGCTGCGCCCAGGTGCTGCGCATCCCTCAGCCCGGCGGCGAGGAGTCACTCAACGTCGCGGCAGCTGCTGCCGTGTGCCTTTACGAATCGCTTCGGCGCAGCCTGGTCTTGCCTGCGGCCTGACGTGCCGGGGCTTCAGACCGCTGCGGCGCGTTGTTGACGAGCGCGTCGATGCGGCCGAAATAGCCTTCGGTTTGTTCGGTAGCGTCTGTCACCTGGGCTGGTTGCGACACGTCGCAGTGGATCGCCAGCACGCGCGATGGGTCGTCGATCGCGGCTTCGGTGGCGCGCAGCGTGGTTGCGTCGTTGTCCCACAGCGCGACGCGGTGGCCATGGGTCAGGAACCATTGCGCCACGGCCAGGCCGATGCCTCGTGCGCCGCCGATGACCACTGCGACCGGGGAGGAGGATGCCGTCATGAAGTCGCCAGAAGCTTGAAAATCGACGGACCTCGAGCCTATGTCGGCGACACTCGGGATCTGGCGCGCATCGCCGAGGCTTTAGGAGACCCATATGTCTATCCCGCACATCATCGGCTGGGGCCACACCCCGTTCGGCAAACTCGACGCCATCGATGCCGAGGATTTGTTTCGCGACGCCGCGCTTCAGGCCATCGCGAGTGCCGGGCTGGATGCGGCCGACATCGACGGCGTGTTCGTCGGCCATTTCAATGGTGGTTTCCTGCGCCAGGATTTCAGCGGTGCAATGGCCGCACTCGCCATTCCCGCGCTGCGGCACACGCCATCGGTTCGGCTGGAGAACGCCTGCGCGACCGGATCGGCAGCGATCTGGGCAGCGCTCGACGCGCTGGGCAGCGGCCGGCTCAAGAGAGTGTTGGTGGTGGGATTCGAGAAGATGAACACCATGCCCAATGCGCAGATCGGCGAGGTGCTGCTGCGCTGCTCCTATGTCGCGGAGGAAGGCAACACACCGGGTGGTTTCGCAGGCGTGTTCGGCCAGATCACCGCCGGTTATTTCGAGCGCTTCGGTGACCAGAGCGACGCGCTGGCAGCGATCTCTGCGAAGAACCACGCCAATGGCGTGCACAACCCTTACGCCCACATGCGGCGCGACCTGGGCTTCGATTTCTGCCGCCAGCCGTCGGACAAGAACCCTTTTGTCGCCGGTCCGCTCAAGCGCAGCGACTGCTCGCTGGTGTCGGACGGCGCGGCTGCGCTGGTGCTGTCGCTGGAGCCTGTCGCTGGCGCGCAGGTGCCGGCTGTGCGCTGGCGCTCGCGCACCCAGGTCAACGAATTCCTGCCCTTGTCGCGCCGCGATCCGACCCGCTTCGAGGGTGCCGCGCTGGCCTGGTCACGCGGCTTGGCGGATGCAGGCGCCACGCTGGATGATCTGCATTTCGTCGAGACCCATGACTGCTTCACGATCGCTGAATTGCTGGAGTACGAGGCCATGGGCCTGGCGCCCCACGGCCAGGGCGCGCGGGTGATCCTGGACGGTGTCACCCTCAAGGGTGGCCGGCTGCCGGTCAACCCTTCAGGCGGCTTGAAGTCGCGCGGCCACCCGATCGGCGCGACCGGCGTGTCTCAGCATGTGATGGCCGCGATGCAGCTCTCGGGCACTGCAGGTGACATGCAGGTACCCAATGCCAGGCTGGGCGCGGTGTTCAACATGGGTGGTGCGGCGGTGGCCAACTACCTGAGCGTGCTCGAAGCGGTGGGCTGAAGGCGATGCATGCCGCACAGACCTGCAACCTGGCGCGCCTGCTCAGCGACACAGCCCGGTTGTGGCCGGACCGCACCGCGCTGATCCAAGGTGAACAGCGTTGGACCTGGGCTCAGATCGATGCCCGGGTGGACGCGCTCGTGGCCGCGCTGCGCTCGCTAGGGCTCAAGAAGGGCGACCGCATCCTGCTGCAGTCGCGCAACAACCTGGCGATGTTCGAGAGCGGCTGGGCCGCATTCCGGATGGGCTGCATCTGGGTGCCGACCAACTTCAGACTGGCGCCTAGCGAGGTGGCCTATCTGGCGGCGTCTAGCGGCGCGGTGACGATGCTGGTCGAGCCGCTGTTCGCCGACCATGCGCAGGCGGCCAGTTCAGCTGCGCCGGCGCTAGCGCAGCTGGTCTGGATCGGCGATCCGCCGGCAGGCGGGCTGTCTTACGAGGGGCTGGTCGAACAGCACCTGGGCGCTGCGCCTGCCGAGGTCACCGTGAGCCATGACGACCCGCTGTGGTTCTTCTACACCTCTGGCACCACCGGCAAGCCCAAGGCAGCAGTCCTGACCCACGGCCAGATGGCGTTTGTCGTCACGAATCATCTTGCCGATCTGATCCCCGGCACCACCGAGCAGGACGTTTCGATCGCGGTGGCGCCGCTGTCGCATGGCGCGGGCATCCATGCACTGCTCAATGTCGCGCGCGGCGCGGCCACCGTGCTGCTGGCGAGCGAGAAGATGGACCCGGCACTGGTCTGGCTTTTGATCGAGCGCCACCGCGTCAGCAACCTGTTCACCGTGCCGACCATCGTCAAGATGCTGGTCGAGCACCCTGCAGTCGATCAGCACGACCATTCATCGCTGCGCTTCATGGTCTATGCCGGTGCGCCGATGTACCGCGCCGACCAGCGGCTGGCGCTGCAAAAGCTCGGACTGGTGCTGGTGCAGTACTTTGGCCTGGGCGAGGTGACCGGCTGCATCACCGTGCTGCCAGCGCGCATGCACTCGGCCGATGATGCCGACCCCAATGCGCACATCGGCGCTTGCGGCCTGCCGCGCACCGGCATGGAGGTGGCGGTGCTCGACGACCAGATGAAGCCACTGGCGGTGGGCCAGGTTGGCGAGATCTGCGTTCGCGGGCCGGCGGTGTTCGCCGGCTACCACGACAACCCCGAGGCCAGCGCGAAGGCCTTGCGCGGCGGCTGGTTCCACACCGGCGATCTGGGCACGCTGGATGCGCGCGGCCTGCTCTTCATCACCGGTCGCGAGTCTGACATGTACATCTCGGGCGGGTCCAATGTCTACCCGCGCGAGGCCGAGGAGTTGCTGTTGAGCCATCCCGGCGTGGCCGAGGTGGCGGTGCTGGGCGTGCCCGACCGCCAGTGGGGCGAGGTTGGCGTGGCCGTGGTGGTGCGTTGCGTCGGCGCCGACGCTGTCAGCGCCGACGCGCTCATGGCGTTTCTGGACGGGCGCTTGGCGCGCTACCGCTGGCCGCGCCAAATCTTCTTCTGGGACAGCTTGCCAAAATCGGGCTACGGCAAGATCACCAAGAACGAGGTGCGTGCGTTGTTGTTGGTACGTGGAGACGTTCAACACGTCAGTGCTGATTGATTTTTTCGAAGGCACGGCTGTCCTTGAATCTGCTTGTTCGCCGGCATCCCGATCGGCTTTGGCTTCGGCATGGCTACTTGCGGTTACCTGGTGTGGGCTCTTACGCGGCTTGTGCGATCGGTCGGGTCGACCCTGACGAAGGCATTGGCTCTATCGTTGGCTACATGGCCGCGTTGTTGATCGGCACCGTGATCCTCGCCTTCGTGCCCTGGATCTCGATCGGGTTCCTGTGATTTGATGCGCCGGTTCAGGTCGGCTCGAGCACCAGTTCGAAGGTCACCAGCACCGGATTCGCGCCCCGCATCAGCCGGCCGCTGGCCTGGCCGCCGAGATGGTCGACCATGCTGACGTCGATCTCGGCCAGTGGCTGGCCGTCGGGTCCGGGGTGCACGCGGCCATGACGCACCAGGGTTTCGGTGACGAAGGCTTCGACCCGACGACCGTCGTCAAACCAAGCGCCCACCGTGCTGCCGACGCCGCCCCGAACGCTGGCGTGCTGGATGTCGTATTCGCGGCAGATCGATTCCAGCGCGCTGCAGACATCTTCGTTCGGTGCGATTCGGATCGCCAGCGCTGGACGCGCTGTTGGTCCGGGCGTTGGCTCGGGAGTTTGCGCGGGTGTTTTCACGGCCCAGGCCGCTGGCTTGAACAGCGAAAAGTGCGTTTCCTCGTCGGGCACGACCTCGAAGCCTGCGCCTGTCAAAACCCAAGCTTTGGCTTGCAGGCTTGTTGTCAGCATGGACTCGTCAGGCAGCAGATGGCCGCAATGCTTCACACCCTCGGCGTCGGTCCAGACGGCGTGGCAGTGCAGCCAGGGCTGGCCATCGCGCAGCCCGTAGGTGACGGTGGCGAATTCGAGCTGCACAGGGGTCTGGGCATCGAATTGATCGCTGAAATACACCGCGTGCGCCGGGCTCTTCGAAAGTGCCGGCATCACATGGGCGAACGGGAACAGTTCGCCGCCTGACAGCGTCAGAACGGCGCTGGTCGCGCCGCCGGGTGCGAGCGCTTCGGCCAGCGCCGTGAGCAGCGAGCGGCCTGGCTGCAGTTGCAGCTGGCAGGACTTCACCCGGGCGTCCACCGCGGTGTTGCGCTGAGCCTCAGGCGTGCCTGGGTGATGGATGTGTCGCATGGGTTGACCGGTCAGTAGATCAGCCGGTCCGGCCGGATGTCGCGCAGGATGGTGGTGGCGATCTCCTCGATCGACTTGTGGGTCGAGCTGAGCCAGGCCACGCCGCTGCGCCGCATCATCGATTCGGCTTCGTGCACCTCGTGGCGGCAGTTCTCGAGAGCGGCGTATTGGCTGCCAGGCCGGCGTTCGTTGCGGATCTGGGACAGGCGGCCCGGGTCTATCGTCAGGCCGAAGCACTTGCTGATGTGTGGCGCCAGTGGCGTCGGCAGCCTGTGGCGCTCGAAGTCCTCTGGGATCAGCGGGTAGTTGGCGGCCTTGATGCCGTGCTGCATCGCCAGGTAGAGCGAGGTCGGGGTCTTGCCGCTGCGGCTCACGCCCAGCAGGATCACGTCGGCGCTGGCCAGATTGCGTGCTGATTGACCATCGTCATGCGCGAGCGAAAAATTGATCGCCTCGATCCGGTCGTTGTACTCGCTGCTTTTGGCGGCATCCGAGAAACGCCCGACGCGGTGGTTGCTCTTGACTGCGAATTCAAGCTCCAAGGGTTCGACAAAGGCCTTGAACATGTCGAGCACCAAGCCTCGGCAACTGGGGTCGGTGAGAATTTGCCGCACCTCGTCGTTGACCAGGGTGATGAAGACGATAGGCTTTCGCGCCTCGGCGTCGGCGACCTGGTTGATCTCGCCAACGACCGCCAGCGCCTTGTCGACGGTGTCGATGAAGGGCCTGCGCACATGGCGCGGTTTGGCTGAAAACTGCGCCAAGATCGAGTTACCGAAGGTTTCGGCGGTGATCCCGGTGCCGTCTGAGACAAAGAACACGCTGCGATTGGGCATGTGGGGCCGCCGCTGGTCGGCGTTCGATCGAAGTCCGGTGATGATAGGGGTTGTGGTCCGTAGAATCAGGGCTTAAGGAACCGATGAAGCCCGTCCCAGCCCCCGCCCCAATGGCCCCCGTTTGTCGAAGCTACGAGTCGGCATGCGTGGATGCGTCTTGGCGCGGCAGTGCAGGGGCCGCCGCCTGCCGGACAGCACCGATTTCCCACCATCCCGGAGCTTTCCCATGTCATCCACCCCATTGGCGGCCGCCTTGGTCTTGCCGTTTGAACAACTGAGAATGACCGATGTCGAGGTTGTTGGCGGCAAGAACGCCAGCCTCGGCGAAATGATCAGCCAGCTCTCGGCCAGCGGCGTTCGCGTGCCGGGCGGCTTTGCCACCACCGCACATGCCTTCCGCGAGTTCCTGGCTTACGGCGGCCTGACCGAGAAGATCAACGCCCGCCTGTTGGCGCTAGACACCGACGATGTCAACGCGCTGGCCGCCGCCGGCGCCGAAATCCGTGGCTGGGTCATCGCCGCGCCGTTCCCGCCTGCATTCGACGACGCGGTGCGGACCGCGTTCGCCGCGCTGACGGCCGAGCATCCTGGCGCGAGCTTTGCGGTGCGTTCGTCGGCCACGGCCGAGGACTTGCCTGATGCGTCGTTTGCGGGCCAGCAAGAGACCTTCCTGAACGTGCATGGCATCACCGATGTGCTGCACAAGATGAAGGAGGTCTTTGCCTCGCTCTACAACGACCGCGCGATCAGCTACCGAGTGCACAAGGGCTTTGCCCATGCCGATGTGGCTTTGTCGGCTGGGGTTCAGCGCATGGTGCGCTCAGACCTGGGCGCGGCCGGGGTGATCTTCACGATCGACACCGAATCAGGCTTCGAGGACGTGGTTTTCATCACCGCCAGCTACGGCCTGGGCGAGACGGTGGTGCAAGGCGCCGTCAATCCTGACGAGTTCTATGTCCACAAGCCAGCACTGAAGGCCGGCAAGTTGCCCATCATCCGACGCAACCTGGGCTCCAAGCTGATCCGCATGGAGTTCAGCTCGACCGAGGAGCGCCAGGCGACAGGCCGCCTGGTGCGCACCGTCGATACCCCGCCCGAGCTGCGCAACCGCTACGCGCTCAGCGATGCCGACGTGATCGAATTGGCCCGCTATGCGCTGATCATCGAGCAGCATTACGGTCGGCCTATGGACATCGAGTGGGGTAAGGACGGCGAGGACGGCAAGCTCTACATCCTGCAAGCTAGGCCCGAGACCGTGAAGAGCCAGGCCACCGGTCAGGTCGAGCACCGCTACAAGCTAAAGGGTCACAGCACCGTGCTGGCCGAGGGCAGGGCGATCGGCCAGAGGATAGGCACCGGGCCAGTGCGTCTGGTGACCAGCCTGTCAGAGATGGACAAGGTCCAGCCCGGCGACGTGCTGGTCACCGACATGACCGACCCGAACTGGGAGCCGGTGATGAAGCGTGCCAGCGCGATCGTCACCAATCGCGGCGGCCGCACCTGCCACGCAGCGATCATTGCGCGCGAACTGGGCATCCCGGCGGTGGTCGGTTGTGGCGACGCGACCAACACCTTGGCCGACGGCGCGCTCGTAACTGTGGTGTGCAGCGAGGGCGACACCGGCTTCATCTACGACGGCCTGCTCGAGACCGAGATCACCGAGGTCAAGCGCGGTGAACTGCCGTACTGTCCGATCAAGATCATGATGAACGTCGGCAACCCGGCGCTGGCCTTCGACTTCGCGCAGATCCCGAACTCCGGCGTCGGCCTGGCGCGACTGGAATTCATCATCAACACCAACATCGGGGTGCACCCGAAGGCGATCCTCGACTACCCCAACATCGACCCCGACCTTAAAAAAGCGGTCGAATCGGTGGCGCGTGGCCATGCCTCGCCGCGAGCGTTTTACGTCGACAAGCTGGTTGAGGGCATTGCCACGATTGCCGCGGCTTTCTGGCCCAAGACGGTGATCGTGCGGCTGTCGGACTTCAAGTCCAACGAGTACAAGAAGCTGATCGGTGGTTCGCGCTACGAGCCCGACGAAGAAAATCCGATGTTGGGCTTCCGTGGCGCCTCGCGCTACATCAGCGGCGAGTTCGCCGATGCCTTCGCGATGGAGTGCGAAGCCCTGAAACGTGTGCGCAACGACATGGGGCTGAGCAATGTCGAGATCATGGTGCCTTTCGTTCGGACGGTGCGACAGGCCGAGCAAGTGGTCAAGCTGCTGGCTGACCGTGGCCTGGCGCGTGGCCAGAACGGTCTGCGCGTGATCATGATGTGCGAGGTGCCGAGCAACGCGATCCTGGCCGACCAGTTCCTGGCGCATTTCGACGGCATGTCGATAGGCTCAAACGACCTGACGCAGTTGACGCTGGGCTTGGACCGCGATTCCGGGCTGGCCCAGCTGGCACAGGATTTCGATGAGCGCGATCCAGCCGTCAAGGCATTGATCAGTCGAGCCATCGCCGCTTGCCGCGCCACCGGCAAGTACATCGGCATCTGCGGCCAGGGCCCGAGCGACCATCCTGACTTTGCCGACTGGTTGGCCGCTGAAGGCATAGGCTCGATTTCGCTGAACCCCGATTCGGTGGTCGAGACCTGGATGCGGCTGGCTTCGCGCTAGCCGCGAGCGGCCATGTCCAGCCCATCTGCCGACAGCGTCGAGACCACGCGGCGCTTCGCCAGCCGCTTGCACCGCCGCTATGCCTTGTTCACGTTGTGCGTGGTGCTGTTCATCGTCGCGCTGGCGCTGCTCGAGCGCAACGGCTGGCCGCGCGGCTGGATAGGCGCAAGCTTCCTGATCGCGACCGTGCTGGTCTATGCCGGCATCGGCTTGATGAGCCGCACCACCGACGAAGCCGAGTACTACGTCGCGGGTCGGCGCGTGCCGGCGATGTACAACGGCATGGCCACCGCGGCCGACTGGATGTCGGCGGCGTCCTTCATCGGCACGGCTGGCGTGCTCTACCTGCAAGGCTTTGATGGCCTGGCCTACATCCTTGGCTGGACCGGTGGCTACTGCTTGGTCGCGGTGCTGCTTGCGCCCTACCTGCGGCGCTTTGGCCAGTACACGATCCCTGATTTTCTCGGCGCACGCTATGGTGGCAGTGCACCGCGGCTGATTGGCGTGGCCGCCACCGTGCTGGTGTCTTTTGTCTATGTGGTGGTCCAGGTCTATGGCGTCGGGCTGGTCACCTCGCACCTGACCGGTTTCAGCTTCGAGATCGGCATCTTTGTCGGCCTCGGTGGTGTGCTGGTGTGCTCGTTCCTCGGCGGTATGCGTGCCGTCACCTGGACCCAGGTGGCGCAGTACATCGTGTTGATCATCGCCTACACCGTACCGGTGGTCTGGTTGAGCCTTCACCAGACCGGCTCGTGGTTGCCGATGTCGAGCTACAAGCAGCAACTGGCGGTTGTGAGCCAGCGCGAGGCGCAGTTGCTGGCCGATCCCGCCGAGCTTGAGGTGCGGCGCTTGCTGACCGAGCGAGCCGACGATGCCCAGCGCAAGCTGCGTGACGTGCCGGCGGCGATGGTCAGCGACGGTGAATCTTTGGTCCGTGAGGTCGAGCGCATGCGGACTGAGAACGCGCCGCTGGCCCTTGTCCAGCAGGCAGAGCGCCGGCTCGAACGCATGCCGCGCAACGAGGCAGAGGCGCGTGCCGGCTACCAGCGCGAGCAGGACCAGGCCAGGACTCAAGCCCAGCCGCTGGCTGGACTGGCGCCGCAGTCGGGTACGGCGGGCGCCGCAGAAGGCGGTAGCCGTGCCAATTTCCTTGCGCTGGTTTTTTGTCTGATGCTGGGCACAGCTGCGATGCCTCATGTGCTCACGCGCTACTACACCACCGCCTCGGTGGCCGATGCTCGGCGCTCGGTGGGCTGGTCGCTGCTGTTCATCGTGTTGCTCTACATCAGCGCGCCGGCGCTGGCCGTGATGGTCAAGTACCAAGTCTTCACCGAACTGGTGGGCACTTCATTCGGCAGTCTGCCCGACTGGATCAGGCGCTGGAGCAAGCTTGATGCCTCGCTGGTGTCGGTGCAGGACATCAATGGTGACGGTCTTCTGCAGTTCGCTGAACTGCGATTGGGCGCTGACATGATCGTGCTGGCCGCGCCAGAGCTGGGTGGCTTGCCGCTGGTCGTGACCTATCTGGTCGCCGCCGGGGGGCTGGCGGCAGCCTTGTCGACTGCGGACGGACTGCTGTTGACCATTTCCAACGCGTTGTCGCACGATTTCTTCGTTCGAGTGATCAACCCTGGTACTTCGGCCATCAAGCGGGTGATGATGAGCAAGATGATGGTTCTGGTCACCGCGGTGCTGGCGGCTTGGGTCGCGTCGCTTCGGATCGCCAACATCCTGCCGTTTGTCAGTGCGGCCTTCTCGCTCGCTGCGGCGACCTTCTTTCCGGCGCTGGTGATCGGCATTTTCTGGCGCCGCGCCAACCGTGCTGGGGCGGTGGCTGGCATGTTGGCGGGGGCTGGCTTGTGTCTTTGGTACATGGTGCGCAACCAGCCCGGCCCGCGTGCCTGGCTGGGCCTGGCTGAGGCTGCCGGTGACGGCCGCTGGTTTGGCATCGACCCGGTCGCGGCCGGGGTTTTCGGCGTTCCGGCAGGCTGTGTGGTGCTGGTGCTGGTGAGTTGCTTGACCGCCAAGCCCGCCGCCGCCGAACTGGCCATGGTCGACGCGCTGCGCCGCCCTGGCCCGTTGCCCGACAGTCGCTGAGCGATTCGATCCTCCATCCGCGTTATAATCGATGGCTTTCCCTTTGCTGCACCAGCGACGCTGCTGGGTAGCTTCCGATTTCCGGAAACCACAAGGAGTGTCCATGCGTCATTATGAAATCGTGCTGTTGATCCACCCGGATCAGAGCGAACAGGTTCCAGCCATGTTGGAACGTATCAAGACAACCGTCACCACAGCCTCTGGCAAGGTGCACAGGGTCGAGGACTGGGGCCGGCGCGCGTTGGCCTATCAGATCCAGAAACTGGCCAAGGCTCACTATGTGTGTCTGAACGTCGAATGCACCAAGGAAACCTTGGCTGAAATTGAGACGGGCTTCAAGTTCAACGACGCGGTGCTGCGCCACCTGACGGTGTCCAAGGCCAAGGCCGAGACCACGCCGTCGGTCATGATGAAGGCGGTCGAGAAGGAAGAGTCCCGCAAGTCGGCGCATCAGCAGGAGGCCGCTGCCTGATTGAGTCCTACGCTGCAGCGCTTGAGCCCGCAGCGTCGATGAACCGGATGGTTCTTTCGGCGCAACTGCTCGAACGAGGCGTTGTGCGCTACACCCCGGCTGGTCTTCCGGTCATCGATTGCAGGCTCCAGCATGAGTCCTCAGTCACCGAAGACGGGCAGCCTCGCCGGATCTCTCTGGAGATCAAAGCGTTGGCGATAGGGGCGATCGCAAGGCCGATGAGCGCACTGATGCTGGGGCAAACCGCTTTGTATGGTGGCTTCCTGGCATCGGCCCGCAATGGTCGCGGACTGCTGTTTCACATCACCGAACTGACCCCAGGCGCACTTGCACTGCCAACACCAGCGCTCCCGCCATCATCTGATTCACTGCCGACCGCGGTCGGCGACACATAGAAAAGAGGTACACCATGCCCCCGCCAAGAGGTAAAGGTAAGTTTTCCAAAGACCGCAAGCCCAAGCGCAATACCCAGTCGCTGCTGTTTAAGCGCAAGCGCTTCTGCCGCTTCACGGTCGCCAATGTGGTCGAGATCGACTACAAAGACGTCGATGTGCTGCGCGATTTCATCGGCGAGAACGGCAAGATCACGCCGGCCCGTCTGACCGGCACGCGCGCTTTCTACCAGCGTCAGCTGACCACCGCCATCAAGCGTGCGCGCTTCCTGGCGCTGGTGCCGTACAGCGACCAGCATCGCGTCTGAAGGAGCACTGTTCATGCAAATCATCCTGCTGGAAAAAGTGGCCAACCTGGGCAACCTGGGTGATGTGGTCAATGTGAAGTCGGGCTACGCTCGCAACTTCCTGATCCCTACCAAGCAAGCCCGTCGCGCGACCGAAGCCGCGAAGAAGGAGTTCGAGCTCAAGCGTGCTGAACTGGAGAAGACCGCCAGTGAGAAGCTCGCTGCGGCGCAGGCTTTGGGCGACAAGCTCAGCGGCAAGGTCGTCACGATCTCGCAAAAAGCCGGTGTCGATGGCCGTTTGTTCGGCTCGGTTACCAACGCCGACATCACCGAAGGTCTGAAAAAGATCGGCTTCGACCTGATCAAATCCCAGGTGCGCATGCCCAGTGGTCCGCTCAAGACTGTCGGCGAGCATCCGGTCCAGGTGGCACCGCACACCGATGTGGTGGTTGAGATCACCATCAAGGTCGTGCCAGAGTCAGCCTGATTCTGGTCTTGCGATCACCTGCAGGGCGGCCAATGGCCGCCCTTTTCAATGGGGGCTGCCAATCTTGTTCGGCGACGTTCCCCAGAATTTCCACAGCCTTGTCCACAGGGCGGCGCTGGCCCTCGCCGTATGATCATCGGTCAAGGTCCAGCCCGAGATCCCAACCCGATGTCTGCCGTTTTCCGTCCGTCCCCGAGCACTTCGCCGCCAGATGACGAGGTGGCCCGCCTGCGGGTGCCGCCGCATTCGGTCGAGGCCGAGCAAAGCGTTCTGGGCGGCTTGCTGATCGACAACATGGCCTGGGACCGCGCCGGTGACCAGGTCAGCGACAGCGATTTCTACCGCTACGAGCACCGCGAGATCTTCATCGTCATCGCCGCCTTGATCAACGCCAGCAAACCGGCCGACGTGATCACGGTGTTCGAGCAGTTGCAAAGCAACGGCAAGGCCGAGGCCTGCGGCGGTCTGGCCTACCTCAACGCGCTGGCCCAGAGTGTGCCCAGCGCGGCCAACCTGCGGCGCTATGCCGAGATCGTGCGCGAGCGCGCCATCCTGCGCAAACTGATTTCGGCTGCCGATGACATCGCTACCAACGCTTTCAACCCGCAGGGCCGGCAGGTCTCGCAGATCCTGGACGAGGCCGAAGGCAAGATCTTCAAGATCGGCGAGGAGGGCTCACGCAACAAGCAGGGCTTCATCGGCGTCGACAAGCTGACGATGCAGCTGATCGACCGCGTCACCGAGTTGGCCGAGAACGGCGCCGAGGAAGTCACCGGCGTTCGCACCGGCTTCTTCGAGCTCGACCGCATGACGGCGGGCCTGCAGAAAGGCGATCTGATCATCCTGGCGGCGCGTCCGTCTATGGGCAAGACCGCGCTGGCGATCAACATCGCCGAGGCGGTGGCGGTCAACGAAGAGTTGCCGGTGCTGGTGTTCTCGATGGAAATGGGCGCCTCGCAGTTGGCGCTGCGCATGATCGGCTCGCTCGGGCGCATCGACCAGAGCGGGCTGCGCACCGGCCGACTGCGCGACGACGAATGGACCCGATTGACCGAGGCCGCTGAACGTCTTGGCAAGGCCCAGCTCTACATCGACGAAAGCCCGGCGCTGAACCCCGCCGAGGTACGGGCGCGCTCGCGCCGGATGGCGCGCCAGTTCGGCGGCACGCTCGGCCTGATCGTGGTCGACTACCTGCAGTTGATGAGCGGTACGGGCAAGAGCGACGGCGAGAACCGCGCCACCGAGATCAGCGAGATCTCGCGCGGCCTGAAGGCGCTGGCCAAGGAGCTGCAATGCCCGGTGATCGCGCTGTCGCAGCTCAACCGCTCGGTCGAGACCCGCACCGACAAGCGGCCGATGATGAGCGACCTGCGCGAATCCGGCGCGATCGAGCAGGATGCCGATGTGATCATGTTCATCTACCGCGATGACTACTACAACAAGGAGAGCAAGGAGCCTGGCATTGCCGAGATCATCATCGCCAAGCAGCGCAACGGCCCTGTCGGCACGACCAAGCTCACTTTCTTGAAGCCGCTGACCAAGTTCGACAACCTGGCGCCGGGCAGCAACGGCAGCGGCGAATACTAGACCCCCCCGAAGCGCCTTCGGCGCATTCCACGGCCGACCAGAGGTCGGCCGGTTCGCCAGGCGACCGGGCCTGCGCAGGCAGGCCCGTCCGTTCGGGCTCACCCCCCAGGGGGGCTGACGCTGGTGGACCGGCGGAGCCGGATCCACGGCGTCAGCTTGCCAGGCCGCTACGGTCGCGACTTGAAGTGCTGGACGGATGAACAGGTGCTGTATATATTGACAGCATGCGACGCATCCCGATTCAGATTTCCCGGCCGACTCCAGCCGATCAGACGTCGCCATTTGTCCCTGGATTACCGCCCGAGCCGATCAAGGGCCGTGGCACGACCTGGGAGTTGGCGCACCGGTTCTCCAAGGATGAGCGCGAGGCCTATGACGACGGCTGGGGCACGCTGGAGCAATCGGTGCAGTCGCAGGCGTTGCCGCCCAGCACCCAGGTGCTCGAGGAGCGGGTCAAGACCATTTTGGCGAGCAACGATTCCCCGGACATCGGTTTCGATCTCTCGATCAACCCTTACCGCGGTTGTGAGCATGGCTGCATTTACTGCTACGCGCGGCCGACCCACAGCTATCTCAACCTGTCGCCCGGGCTGGACTTCGAGACCCGCATCGTCGCCAAGGTCAACGCTGCACAGCGTCTGCGAGAGGCCTTGGCGCGCAGCAGTTACAAGCCGACGATGATCAATATCGGCTCGGTCACCGATGCCTACCAGCCGGCCGAGCGCAGGCTCAGAATCACCCGGTCGATCATTGAGGTGCTGGCCGAGCACCGGCATCCGTTCTCCTTGGTCACCAAGTCGGCCGGTGTCGAGCGTGATCTCGACCTGATCGCGCCGATGGCGCGCGCCAAGCTGGCGGCTGTCTATGTCTCGATCACCACGCTCGATCCCGCGCTGGCCAGGGTGATGGAGCCGCGCGCGGCCTCGCCCGAGCGGCGCCTGCTGACCATCCGCCGACTGGCTGATGCCGGCGTGCCGGTGGGCGTGAGTGTGTCGCCGGTAATCCCGTTTCTGAATGAGCCCGAACTCGAGCGCATCCTCGAGGCGGCTCGAGACGCCGGCGCAGCTTCAGCCTTCAGCATCGTGATCCGCCTGCCCTGGGAGGTCAATCCGCTGTTTCAGCATTGGCTGGAGCAGCATTTCCCCGAACGTGCCTCGCGGGTGATGGCGCGCATCCGTGAGATGCGCGGCGGCGCTGACAACAGCAGCCGCTTTGGCGAGCGCATGAGGGGCAGTGGTATCTGGGCTCAACTGCTGCGCCAGCGTTTTCAGAAAGCCAGCGCCAGACTCGGTCTGAACCGCGCCAGGGTCGAGCTCGACTTGGCACAGTTCAGTCGCCCGACCTGCCCGCCCGATCCGCCTGCCGCGCAGGCCAGCCTTTTTTGACGCACGGCCGTCAACCGCCGCCATCGAGCGCCGCCGCACGCTGGCGACAGCTCGATCAAGTCGGGTAAGTGCCTGGCAGCAATATGGTCTTGTCGACCTGCTCGATCCGGGTTCGGCCGCAGAAGGCCATGGTCAGATCGAGTTCCTTGTGGATGATCTCCAGCGCCTTGGTCACGCCGGCCTCGCCCATCGCGCCCAGACCGTAGAGCATGGCGCGGCCAATGTAGGTGCCGCGTGCGCCCAGTGCCACCGCTTTGAGCACATCCTGGCCTGAGCGTATGCCGCCGTCCATGTGCACCTCGATCTCGTCGCCGACCGCGGCGACGATCGCCGGTAGCGCGCGGATGCTGGACTCGGCGCCGTCGAGTTGGCGCCCGCCATGGTTGCTGACAATCAGCGCGTCGGCGCCTGACTCCACCGCGATTCTGGCGTCCTCGACATCTTGAATGCCCTTGAGGATCAGCTTGCCGCCCCAGCGCTTCTTGATCCATTCGACATCGCCCCAGTTGAGCTGCGGGTCGAATTGTTTGGCCGTCCACTCCGACAACGAACCCATGTTCTCGATGCCTTTGACATGGCCCACGATGTTGCCGAACTGTCGGCGCGAGGTCCCGGCCATGCCCAGGCACCAGCGCAGCTTGGTCGCCATGTCGACGATGTTGGTCAGCGTCAGCTTGGGCGGCGCCGACAAGCCGTTCTTCAGGTCCTTGTGGCGTTGACCGAGGATCTGCAGATCCAGCGTGAGCACCAGCGCGCCGCATTTCGCCGCCTTGGCGCGGTCGATCAAGCGCTCAATGAAGTCGCGGTCTCGCATCACGTAGAGCTGAAACCAGAACGGCGCCCGGGTGTGGGCTGCGATGTCCTCGATTGAGCAAATGCTCATCGTTGACAGCGTGAACGGGATGCCGAATTTCTCGGCCGCCTTGGCTGCCAGGATTTCGCCATCGGCATGTTGCATGCCTGTCAGTCCAGTGGGCGCGATGGCCAACGGCATCGCTGTGTCGACGCCGACCATCCGGCTCGCCGTGCTGCGGTTTTCCATGTTGACGGCCACGCGCTGGCGTAGCTTGATCTGCTGGAAATCGCTCTCGTTGGCGCGGTAGGTGCTCTCGGTCCAGCTGCCGGAGTCGGCATAGTCGTAGAACATCCGCGGCACGCGCTTTTTCGCCAAGATTCGCAAGTCTTCGATGTGGGTGATCACGGTCATGGGGAGTCTCCTGGGGGCCAATGCTAGCGCGGCACTTCATGCTGCAAGCCCGGGCGCACGTTGCAAAGCGCCGACGCGTATACCGAGCAGGCGGATGCGGCGCGCCAGGTCGACCCGCTTGAGGCACATGCCGGCGGCCTGCCGGATCGCGATGGCGTCGGCCGTGGGTTGATCCACCGTCAGATCCCGGGTGACGGTCTTGAAATCCTCGAAGCGCAGCTTGATGCCGATGGTCCTGCCGACATAGCCTTTTCGCTGCAGGTCGCTTGCGACCTGGTTGGCGAGTTGGGTGAAGATCGCTGTCAGTGCGGTCCTGTCGCGCAAGGCGTGCAGGTCGCGTTCGAAGGTGGTCTCGCGGCTCATCGACACAGGCTCGCTGTGGGTGACAACCGGTCTATCGTCGATGCCATGCGAGGCATCGAACAGCCATGCGCCATAGCTGAGGCCAAATTGCTGAATCAGCGATGCACGTTCTTGCTCGGCAAGTTGGCCAATGGTCTCGATGCCGAGCATGCCGAGCTTGGCGCCTGCCTTCGGGCCGATGCCGTTGACCCTGCGCACCGGCAGGGGCCAGATCCGCTCGGCCAAGTCGTCTAGCGTCAATAGCGTCAGCCCGTCGGGCTTGTCCAGGTCGCTGGCAATCTTGGACAGCAGCTTGTTCGGTGTGACGCCGATCGAGCAGTTCAGGCCGGTGGCGCGGCGCACGTTGTTTTTCAGGTCCAGCGCCAGCGCCCGAACGCCGCCATGCGGGTCATGTGCGATCGCATCCTGCGCACCAGGCTGCTCGCTGAGGTCGATGTAGATCTCGTCGATGCCGCGGTCCTCGATCACCGGCGCCAGTTCTGCCACCGCAGCTTTGAAGCGGCGGGAATAGGCGCGGTACTGCTCAAAGTCCACTGGCAGTAGCACGGCCTGAGGTGCCCTCAAAGCGGCTTTCATCAATCCCATGCCCGAATGCACGCCCAGGTCGCGCGCTGCATAAGTGGCGGTCGTGATCACGCCGCGGCCTGCGTAGCCATCGAGTGTCGCGAAACTTCGCGTACCGTCGGACTGCAACAGGGGCTGGTGGCGCTTGCCGCCGCCGATCACCACTGCTTGACCCATCAACTCGGGATAACGCAGCAACTCCACTGACGCATAAAAGGCGTCCATGTCGAGGTGGGCGATCCAGCGGCGCGGCGGCATCCGTTGATTGTGTGCCGGCTTGTGCGGCGACCCCAATGACAGCTCGGCCGGGCCGGACATCTGCGCATCGCGATCGAGTTGCAGTCGATGGCGGGTGGCGGGCAGCGGTGATAAATGGGCACTTTGCACATATAATCATTGGATGTCTTTCGCCACGAAACCCGAGCCGTCTCTTTGAGGCATCGGACTGCGCCGCGAGCTCATTCTTGTCAAGCGACGACTCGTCCGCTACTGCCGACGCGCTGATCGCTGCGATGCGTGAGGTGCTGGGGCCGCTGGCCAGACTGGCTGTGGCGCGCGGCTTGCCACATGCCACGCTCGACGACTTGCTCAAGCAGGCACTGGTCGATGCCGCTGACCGCAGCCACGCCGAGTTGCCGCCGCACCGCCGAGTCAGCCGTGTCACCACCGCCACCGGCATTCACAGGCGCGAGGTCTCGCGGTTGATTGCAGCACTTCGCGAGGGCCGGGCGCAACAGCCTCCTGCGTCGCGATCGCATGCCAGCGAGTTGTTCACCCGCTGGCGGACCGACCGCGCTTACTGCGACCTGCGAGGGTCGCCTGCGGAGTTGGCGCGCCAAGGCCCTGTGCCCAGCTTCGAGTCTCTGGCCCAATGCATCACTCGCGATGTTCACCCGCGCAGCCTGCTCGACGAGTTGCTGCGCTTGGGGATGGCCGCGCACGACACTGAGCTTGACACCGTCAGGTTGGTGCGCGAGGCCTTTGTGCCCCAGGGTGACGAAATCCGGATGCTGCAGGTGCTGGGACGAAACCTGGGCAGCCACCTCCAAGCTGCGGTGGACAACCTGCTGCACGACAACCGCAGCCATTTCGAGCAGGCCTTGTTTGCCGACGGCCTGAGTGTGGCCTCGGTGGCCGAATTCCGCCAATTGGTGCGTGACCAGTGGCAGGGCTTGCTCGATGCGTTGGTGCCGGCGCTGGAAGCGATGGTCGCGCGAGATGCTGTCCCCGATGGTGCCGCGGACACCGACTCGCCACCCGAGACGGCCCGACACCAGATTCGACTGGGACTGTTCACCTTTTCTCAAGCACAAGCTGTATTGCCGGCATTGCCAGTCGCTGCCTCCACAACGGAACCCATGCGATGACGAGCCTCGCTCGCACCGACCCGAGCCGCACGCTGGTGCCGTATTGCGGCGCTTTGCACGGACTGCTCTCAAGTAAATGTGGCTTTGCCACTTTGCTTGATCCCCACGGGGGGCGGCCGGCTTTGGCCGGCCTTGGGGCGCTCAATGGCCAGCTCAGCAGCCTCGATCTTGCCGCCCGCCGCTTCGTGCTGCTTGCCAGTCGGATCAGCTTCAACAACTGACGCCGCGCTAGGCGGCATAGCGTCGATACTGCTCGCGTAGCTTGTCGTCATAAGCATTGAGCCGGTAGCCTTTGCCGTTGTAGGCGTAGGCAAACCCGGCCCAGTCCCGAGCCGCCAGCAACTCGGCCAAGCTGTGGCCGCTGCGGTCTCTGGTGGTCGACGCGAAGCGGCAGAAAGCGTCGAGTTGGTCGCGCTCATGCCTGCACATGTGCTCGACAAAATCGTCGATCGAGTCGTAGCCCAGTGGTTTCCAGTGGTAGCCCATGATCTGGAACAGGCCCCAGGACGCCGATTCGCGGGCGGCTTCGCGATGTATGGCCTCGGCGCGGGTCAGCCGCTGCCACTCACCGCTGCCGCCGACATAGAACTGCTTGGTCCAGCTTGGGTAGAGGATGTCTTCGTTGCCCGCAGCCAAGGACTCGGGTCGCAGGCCGAGTCGCTTGAGCCGCTGCCAGAAGACATGGCCTTCGAACAGGATCTTGGGCTGATCGCCGACAAAGCCTCTGCCGTTGGATTCGACCTTGTAGACCGACTTCAACGCAGCGAGCTCGACTTTCAGGTCTTTGGCCGCGGCCTCGAAATCGGCCTCGCCGATAAATCGCTGGGCCATCGCCTGCTGCGCCTCGCCGGTCTGCGACAGCAGCATGGTCCAGGTCTTGTCGCCCGCCACGCCGTCGGCGACCAGACCGCTGTCACGCTGGAAGGCGATCACCGCGCGCTCGGTCTGCTCGTCGAACTTGCCATTGGCTGTCTCGAGCTTGCCGGTCTTGACCAGCAAGGCCTGCATTCGCGCAATAGCATCGCGCTCGAGCGACCCGCGTCTGAGCGTGATGGTCAGCCCCGCACTCGGCAGCTTCTGCAAGGTCACCGCGGCCGGCCGCGACGCGTCGGCCATCGCCACGACCTCAACCGGCGCTGCGGGTTCTACCGGTGTGAGCAAACTCGCCACCGCGCTCGATGGCCAACCGCCGGGGTCACGCTCGAAGCGCGACAAGCCTGCCCGAACGTCGCGACGCCCGCCCCAGCGGTTGCGCGGATCCAGGCTTTCCCAGAACTGGCCCAGCGCTTCGAGCTTGTCAGCGCTTTGCACCAGTTCGTGATGATCATCGGTGGCCCGAAAGAAGTTCAGCGCGATCGCACACTTGCGCAGGTGCGGGCTGTCCATGGTCTTCTCGCGACCGTCTCGCAGGTACAAGGCCTGGGTCTCGGGTGTGCGTTCGAGTTCGCCGCCGGTGACAACAAAGCCTTGCTCATCGGCGAACGTCAGCAGCTTGCGTGCGTCCTTCAGGAACGCCGCTTGTTCCAGAAGCAAGCTCATTTTTCTGCCCCGGATGTGGTCTGCGCCAACACCTTGTCAAGACTCTTGGACTTGGTGGCACTGCCTTGCGAGCTGCCGAAGTAATAACCCAGAATTTGCGTGACTGCAGCCGACAACACGCCCAGGATGTAGATGATGATGTCTTTTTGTGTGTCGTTGATCCTTTTCACAAGCGTAGGCTTGCCATCGACGACCTCGGTGATGTCGCCGCTCCAGTAGACGAACATGCCGAACAACAAGATGGTGGCGAGCAGCGTGAAAGCAGCCAGCGTGGGCTGTATCGCTTTGGCGTACCAGGGCGCATTGGCGCTCATCTGGATTTCGGACTGGATCTTCCGTGCGTCGGCCACGTCGGCCAGAAAGGCCTTGGTTTCCTCGAGCCCGAGCTTGTTGTCCTCGAGTTGCAAGCGCAGCAACTCTTCCTCGTGTTCGGCCTGAAACTGGCGCAGCTTGGCTTGGTCTTCCGTGCTGAGCGCGGCCTGGTCGAGATCGACGCCGGTTTTTTCCTGAATGAACTCTTTGCCTTTGACCAAGGCGGCGTTGGCCACCAGTCGAAGGCCTGAACTCAACAGAGCGAGGACAAATGGTGGCATGGCTTACTCCCGGTGGTTTGCAGTCGATCCGAAGCCGGCATCGCGTTCAAGCCACTATAGGTTTTTGATAGCCAGATAACTCGCAAAATGACTGGTCTTTGGCAGTCAATCCCCAAGTCCGGAACCGCCCCTCAAATCGGGGAGATGGCTGCGGCGGCTACTCGTGTCGCAGCGCTTCGATCGGGTCCATCCGCGCCGCGCGCCGTGCCGGGAAATAACCGAACAACACGCCGATTGCTGCTGAGAACAGGAAGGACAGGCCGTTGATCACCGGGTCGAACAGGAAAGGCAGCTCCATCGCTGTGGCCAGTGTCCAGGATGCCGCGGTGGCGAAGGCAATGCCCACGACGCCGCCCAGCGCAGCGAGCACCACCGCTTCGATCAGGAATTGCAGCAGCACCTCGCGCTCTAGCGCACCGATCGCCAGGCGCAGCCCGATCTCGCGGGTGCGCTCGGTCACGCTGACCAGCATGATGTTCATGATGCCGATGCCGCCCACCAGCAGGCTGACCGCAGCGACCGCACCCAGCAAGGTGGTCATCACCTGGGTCGTGCCCGACAAGGTCTCGGCGAGTTGCTGGGTGTCGAGGATGTTGAAGTTGTCGTCGTCGCTGGTGGCGAGTTTGCGGCGCTCACGCAGCAGTTGGCGCAGGCTGTTCTTCAGCCTGGCGCTGTCGCTGCCGTCCTGCATCGCCACCAGCAGCGTGGCCACGCGCTGGTTGCCGGTGACCCGGCGCTGCAGCGTTCGCAAGGGCAGCAACACCGTGTCGTCCTGGTCGTTGCCCATCGCGGCCTGGCCCTTGGACGCGAGCACGCCGACCACCGTGCACGAGAACTGTTTGATGCGCAGTTGCTCGCCCAATCCGTCCTGCCCAGGCTTGCCGCCGAAGATCTCGCGCCGCACCGTCTCGCCGACGATGCAGGTGGCCGCACCTGCGCGCTGCTCGTCTTCCTCGAAGGCGCGGCCACTGGCGAGCTTCCAGTTGCCGGTCTCGAACCAGCTGTTGCTGCTGCCGGTGACGCTGGTCGCCCAGTTGCGGCCATTGCCGACCACCGTGACACCAGCACGTCCCTCGGGCGCGACCGCTGCGACGCCACCGATCTGCGCCAGCACAGCCTCGGCGTCGGCAGCCTTGAATGACGGTGCGCCGCCACTGCCGCCGCCAGGCCCCTGGCGTTGGCCCGGGCGCACCATCAGCAGGTTGCTGCCCAGGCTGGCGATCTGCGTCTGCACCGCCTGGGTCGCGCCCTTGCCCAGTGTGACCATCGTGATCACTGCGGACACGCCGATCACGATGCCCAGGATCGTCAGAAAAGAGCGCAGCAGGTTTCGGCGTATCGACCGCAGCGCCAGCAGCAAAGTGTTGAGCAGCATCAGGTCGCAGCCGAGACCGCCAGCGGGTTCGCGCAGTCGCGGTCAATGCGGCCGTCGATGAAGTGCACCAGGCGATCGGCGTAGGCCGCCATGTCGGCCTCGTGGGTGACCATCAGCACGGTGATCCCCTGGTTGCGGTTCAGGTCCCGCAACAAGTCCATGATCTCGCGGCTGCGCTGGGTGTCAAGATTGCCGGTCGGTTCGTCGGCCAGCAGCACTGCGGGCTGGGTGACGAAAGCGCGTGCGATCGCCACCCGCTGCTGCTGACCGCCCGAGAGCTCGGCTGGGGTGTGCATTTCCCAGCCGGCCAGCCCTACCGCGGCCAGCGCTTCGGCGGCGAGCCTGTGCCTGCGCGGGCCGCTCTCGCCGCGGTAGAGCAGCGGCAGTTCAACGTTCTCCTGTGCCGAAGTTCTCGCCAACAGGTTGAAGCCCTGGAACACGAAGCCCAGGTAGCGCCGGCGCAGCCGCGCCAGTTGGTCGCGCGACAGCGATTCGACTGCCGCGCCGCGGAACAAGTACTGCCCGGCGCTGGGCTTGTCTAGGCAACCCAGGATGTTCATCGCAGTCGATTTTCCTGAGCCACTGGGACCCATGATCGCGACGAATTCGCCAGCCTGGATGTCGAGGTCTATGCCCTTGAGCGCGAACAACTCCGCCTGACCGCTGCCGTAGACCTTGGTCACGCCGCGCAGGCGGATCAAGGGCAATGCACCGTCAGCGCTACCTGTCACTTCGTGCCCGCCGCTTTCTGGTCGGTGATCACGACCATGCCCGCTTGCAGATCGCCGCCGATGATCTCGGTCATGCGCCCGTCGCTGATGCCTGCCGTCACCGCCACCGCCGCTGCAGCGCCGTCGCGCAGTACCCAGACCCGGCGTGCCGACCCGGTGCGTGCGCCCTCGGCCGCCGACTTTCGCGTGCTGCTGCGCGGCGGCATGCGCGGTGTCAAGCTCGAGACGATGCCGCCGCTGGCCGCCGGCTTGACGGCCGCCGAGGCTGTGGGCTCAAAGCGCAGCGCGCTGTTGGGCACCAGCAGCGCGTCCTCGCGCTCGGTGGCGGTGATCAAAGCCGTGGCCGTCATGCCCGGGCGCAGGCTGAGGTCGCTGTTGTCGACGTCGAGGTAAGTCAGGTAGGTGACCACGTTGTCGGTGATGGTCGATCCGTAGGCCACCCGGGTCACGCGTGCCGGGTATTGCCGGCTCGGGTAGGCGCTGACGCCAAAGCGCGCGGACTGGCCGACCTGGACCGATCCGACGTCGGCCTCATCGACATAGACCTGTAGTCGCAGTTGTGCCAGGTCCTCGGCCAGGTTGAACAAGGTCACGGCCTGCAGCGACGCTGCCACAGCGTTGCCGGGGTCGACGCTGCGCGAGAGCACCACACCATCCGAGGGCGCTCGGATCGAGGCTTTGGACAGGTTGATCTCGTCGGTCGACAGCGCTGCCTGGGCTTCGCTGACACCGGCTTGTGCACTGGCCACGTCGGCCCTGGCCCTGGCCAGCGCTGCCCGGCTGCTGTCGAACTCGGCCTGCGAGGGCAGCTTGCCTGCGGACAACCTGGCCAACTCTTCGAGCCGGCCCAGGCCAGACTCGGCCTCCTGGACCGTGGCCAGCGTCTGCGCAACCTTGGCGCTGGCGGCGGTCAGCGCGGCGCGCGACCGCAGGATCTGGTCGCGCAGTTTGGCGGTGTCGAGTTCGACCAGGATCTGCCCCTTGCGGACACGGTCGTTGACGTCGACATGGACCTTGAGCACTGTGCCCGACAGCTCGCTGCCTATGCTGACCGATCGGGTCGGCTGCAGCGTGCCGTTGGCGGTGACGGTCAGCGTGAGTTTGCCGCGAGTCACCGCCTGCGCGGTGTAGCTGGGTGCCGTGCTGGCGGCTTGGCGCGCTTGCCAGAACCAGGCGCCGGCCAGTGCTGTGGCCGTCAGCAGCAAGCCGCCCCACAGCGCTGGTCTGCGGAACCAAGCGCTCGCGGTGGGTTCGGCGAGCAGGGCTTGCAAGCTGCTGGCTGCGGGGGATGATGCGGTGGCAGTCATGGCGTGCTGAGGTCGAAGAATTCGGGGTTCGCCCGCCAGCCACCGCCCAGCGCCTTGTACAGACGCACATGGTCGGCACCGAGCTCGGTGCTGGCGCTCGCCAAGCTGTTCTGGCTGCTGAGCTGGACGCGCTGGGTCGCCAGCACGGTCTGGAAATCCACCAGGCCGCTGCGGTAACGCTGGATCGCCATCAGTGCAGCGTTGCCTGCGGCTTCGGTGGCCTGTTCTAGCCGCAGCAAGCGCAGCCGGTCACCTTCCAGCGCGACCAGCGCATCCTCGACCTCGCGCAAGGCCGACAGCACGGTGGCTCGGTAGTGCGACCTGGCCTGGTCCAGCGCGGCTTGTTGTGCCTGCACCTGGGCCAGCCCGGCGCCGCCGTCCCACAGCGCCACGCTGGCCAGCAAGGCGCCGACCTGTGATGCGCTGCCGCCAAGGCCGCCCAGGCTCAGCGCTTGCAGGCCGATGTTGCCACTCAGCCTGAAGCGCGGTGCCCGAGCGGCGTCGGCCTGCGTCACGCGTGCGGTCGACGCCAGCACCTGCTGCTCGGCCGCGCGCACATCGGGTCGGCGGCGCAAGGTGTCAGCGGGGATGGTCAACGCCAACGCCCCGGTGGCACGTGGCACCGGGGCGGCTGTGGTCAGCAGCTTGGCCAAGGTGGTCGGCGCCTGGCCGGACAGCACGGCCAGTGCGTGGCTGGCCTGCCGGATCGTCGTCTGCAGCAGCGGGAGTTGCGAGGCGGTCTGCTCGGCGGCAGCGCGCGCTTGCTCGGCATCGAGCACGCTGGCCACGCCGGCCTGGGCGCGCCACTGGTTGATCTGCCAGGTCTCTTGCTGGCTCGCGAGGTTGTCCTGGGCGATCGTGAGCTGGGCTTGTGCGCCGCGCAGCGTGAGGTAGGCCAGGCCGACCTCGGCGGCGATCGACACCTGGACTTCGGCCAGGCCGGCAGCGCTGGCGCGCGCCGTGGCTTGGCTGACAGCCAGCGCGCTGTGCCTGGCGCCAAACAGATCGAGTTCCCAGCTTGCGTCCAGGCTTGCCGCGAAGCGATTGCCAGCGCCGGCGCTGCGCTGGCCGGAGGCCTCCAGGTTAGGACCCAGGCCCGCCGCGGCGACATCGCGCAAGGCCAGTGCTTGGCGCAGCGCGTCCAGCGCAGCCTGGATGCTGTGGTTGGCCTGCAAGGCGCTGGTGACCAGGTCCGTGAGCACAGGGTCGTTGAACCTGGCCCACCACTGCGCCTCCAGGCCAGCGCCCGTGACTTGATCAGACGCTGCCGCCCAGGCCGTCGGCAATGTCATGGCTGTTGCGTCGATCACCTTAGGCGGTGCCGATACACAGGCGCTCAGACCCAGCAGCAGCGCGGCGATGCCGAGCCTGCTGGCAGCGCGCTTGAGCTCGCAACATGGCGCGCGCGAAGGTCTCATCGCGCTGCACCGGGCACGTCGAACGCGACCTGCTGCAATGGATGGGCGGCAAGGGTGCTTGGCGTGGTTGAGAGCTTGGGCATGGCGGATCCGGTGCTGGATCGGCGTCAAGGCCGGGTTGCTCAGTCGCCGTTCATCAGCATTCTGAGATCGGCAGGGCAGTCTCTGATTGATGCCAGCCAAGCATCGCGTGATTGCGGGGCCGCACCATGTTTTGGGCAA
Source organism: Bordetella parapertussis (assembly GCA_945878355.1). Taxonomy (GTDB): domain Bacteria; phylum Pseudomonadota; class Gammaproteobacteria; order Burkholderiales; family Burkholderiaceae_C; genus Pseudaquabacterium. Next base: position 218,513 of record CAMCTC010000001.1, read on the forward strand.
CTCTGGGCCAGTTGACCGAATCCTCCGGCGTCAGTCCGTCAGTCCGTCAGTCCGTCAGTCCATCATCAAGTTGTGCTTGCCGGAGATGTTGGGCTTGCTTGCGGCCGGCGATAGCCGATGCCGGCAGTTCGCTGCTGAAAGCATAGGCCGAGATCGGCGTGCGCAGCCCGAGGACTAGCCCGCCAGCCGCGCCCGGTGCCGGGCAACCTGGGCCAGCACCTGGGTCGGTGCGGTGCCGCCGCGCACATTGCGCGCTTCGAGTGATCCGCGCAGCGTCAGCACGCTAGGCGCGTCGTCGGTGATCAGTGGGTGCAGCGATTGCAGTTCGGTCAGTGGCAGCTCGGCCAGGTCCAGGCCGCGCTGCAGCCCGAGTTTGACGGCATGCGCCACCACCTCGTGGGCGTCGCGGAAGGGCAGGCCTTTCTTGACCAGGTAGTCGGCCAGGTCGGTGGCGGTGGCGTAGCCGCGGCGCGCGGCGGCTTCCATCGCCGCTGGCTTGACCTGGATGCCAGCGACCATCTCGGCCAGGATGCGCAGCGTCGCGGCCAGCGTGTCGACAGTGTCGAACAGCGGCTCCTTGTCCTCCTGGTTGTCCTTGTTGTAGGCCAGCGGCTGGCCCTTCATCAGCGTGATCAATCCCATCAAGTGGCCGATCACCCGGCCGCTCTTGCCGCGCGCGAGTTCGGCGACGTCGGGATTGCGCTTTTGCGGCATGATCGACGAGCCGGTGCAGTAGCGGTCGGCCAAGTCGATGAAACCGAAGTTCTGGCTCATCCACAGCACCAGCTCCTCGGCCATGCGCGAGACATGGACCATCGTGATGCTGGCGAAGGACAGGAACTCGATCGCGAAGTCGCGGTCGCTGACGGCATCCAGGCTGTTCTCGCAAAGCCCTTCGAATCCGAGCTCGCGCGCCACGGCCTCGCGGTCCAGCGGGTAGCTGGTGCCGGCCAGCGCTGCCGCACCCAGCGGCAGGCGGTTGCAGCGCTTGCGTACATCGGCCAGGCGCTCGGCGTCGCGGGAGAACATCTCCACATAGGCCAGCAAATGGTGTGCAAAGCTCACCGGCTGCGCCACCTGCAGATGGGTGAAGCCGGGCATCACGGTGTCGGTGTTCGTGGCTGCCACTTCGACCAGCGCGCGCTGCAGCTCGACCAGCAGCAGCGCCAGCGCGTCGATCTCGCCGCGCAACCACAGCCGCACGTCGGTGGCGACTTGGTCGTTGCGCGATCGTCCGGTGTGCAGCCGCTTGCCGGCGTCGCCGACCAGTTGGGTCAGGCGGGCCTCGATGTTGAGGTGAACATCCTCCAACTCCAGCTTCCACTCGAAGCGGCCTTCTTCTATGTCCTGGGTGATCTGGCCCAAGCCGCGCTGTATGTCGGCCAGATCTGTCTGGCCGATGATGGCTTGCGCTGCCAGCATGCTGGCATGTGCCAAGCTGCCTTGTATGTCGGCGCGCCACAGCCGCTGGTCGAAACCGACGCTGGCGGTGTAACGCTTGACGAGCTCGCTCATCGGTTCAGAGAACAGGGCCGACCAGGCTTGGGATTTTTTGTCGAGTTGGTTGCCGGACATGGCTGGATGCGCTTCGTCGAGTGGTGGGTCGCCAGCGGGCGCCGGCGAGGCATTATCTGGCGCATGGTCTGTCCAGGCACTGCCGTCAAGCCTTGGGCGCGGCCTCGGTTGCTCTCCAGCAGCACAGATCGCGATCGCTGCGGTCCGACTGTGGGTGCAATGGCGGTCGACCCATGGTCCGATCGAACCCACGGCGACGATGCGATGGTGCCCCGTATTGGGGTTTTCCGGTTCGTTCTGCGACTTCTTCAACCGGTGTTGCGCAAGCCCGCCGCCAGGCCGTTGATCGACAGGTGGATGCCGCGCTTCAGGCGCTCGTTCTCGGGCGCGCCTTCGGTGCGGCCGCGGTAGCGCCGCATCAGCTCGATCTGCAGGTGGTTGAGCGGGTCCAGGTAAGGGAAGCGGTGCTCGATCGATCGCGCCAGCGCCGGGTTGCTCTGCAGCCTGTCGGGCTCGCCGGTGATCAGTGACAGCGCGTCGTGCGTCGACTGCCACTCGGCGCTGATCGCGGCGAAGATCCGCTTGGCCATGCGTTTGTCCTCGACCAGTTCGACATAGCGGGCCGCGATGCGCAGGTCGCTCTTGGCCAGCACCATGTCCAGGTTGGACAACAGGGTTCGGAAGAACGGCCACTGCTGGTGCATCTTCTGCAGCAAGGCCAGCTTGGCGCTGCGGTCTTCGTCGACACCTAGGAAGGCCGTGATCGCCGAGCCGAAACCGCACCAGCCCGGCAGCGCCACCCGGCACTGGCCCCATGAGAAGCCCCAGGGGATCGCCCGCAAGTCTTCGATGGCCGGCGTCGCCTGGCCGTCCTTGGGGCGGATCGCAGGGCGCGAGCCGATGTTCAACTCGGCAATCTCTCGGATCGGCGTGGCCGAGAAGAAGTAGTCGGTGAACCCTGGTGTCTCATAGACCAGCTTGCGGTAAGCAGCGTGGCTGGCCTCGCTGATGCGGGCCGCGGCGGCTAGGAAACGCTTGGGCGCGCCCGACTTGCTGCCGGCGTTCAGCAGCGTGGCCTCCAGCGTCGCCGCCACCAGGGTCTCGAGGTTGCGCCGGCCGATGTCGGGATTGGCGTACTTGCTGCCGATCACCTCGCCCTGTTCGGTCAACCGGATCTGGCCGTTCACCGTGCCCGGCGGCTGGGCCAGGATGGCCTGGTAGCTCGGCCCGCCGCCGCGTCCGACTGTTCCGCCGCGGCCGTGGAACAGTCGCAACGTGATGCCTGGGCTGCCGTCGGCCTGGGTTCGCAGCGAGCCGAACAGCTCGACCAGCGCCAGCTCGGCCCGGTACAACTCCCAGTTGCTGGTGAAGAAGCCACCGTCCTTGTTGCTGTCGCTGTAGCCCAGCATGATGTCTTGCTCGCCGCCGCTGCGCAGCACCAACTCGGTGATGCCGGGCAGGGCATAGAACTCGCGCATGATGGGCTCGGCTTGGCGCAGGTCGGCGATGGTCTCGAACAGCGGCACAACGATCAACGCACTGCGGGCGCCGGCCCGCAGCGCGCCGCCATTCGGCCCGCTGACCAGATCGCATTCCTTGAGCAGCAGCAGCAATTCCAGCAGGTCGCTGACCGACTCGGTGTGGCTGATGATGCAGTGGCGCAGCGCCTCACGACCGTAGCGCGCCAGCATTTCGCGCGCGGTCTCGAAGATCGCCAGCTCACGCTGCGCGAGTTCACTGTACTGCGCGCCGTGCACCCGCAGCGGCCGCGCATCGTCTAGCAGTCGCATCAGCAGACCGCGGCGGCCCATCTCGTCTAGCGCCGAGTAGTCGTCGTGCAGGCGCGCTGCGCGCAGCAACTCGGCCAGCACCGCCTCATGCTTGTCCGAGCTCTGGCGCAAGTCCAGTGTCGCAAGATGGAAGCCGAAGACCTGCACCGCGCGAATCAGCGGCGCGAGCCGCGGTGCAACGAGCGCCTGGGCGTGGTGCGATCGCAGGCTGTCGGCAATCACCGTCAGGTCGGCCAGCAACTGCGCCGGCGCGGTGTACGCGTTTTGCGGTGGCACCGCGTGGCGCAGCGCCTCGGTGCCGGTCAGCGCCAGCAGCGTGGCCGCAAGCCTTGCGTAGACGCCTATCAGCGCGCGGCGATAGGGTTCGTCCTGACGGTGCGGGCTGCTGTCAGGCGATGCGTCGGCCAGCGCTTGCATCGCCGGTGTCACGCCGGCCAACATCTGGCTGATCGACAGCTCGGCCCCCAGCGAGTGCACCTCGGTGAGGTAGAAACGCAGCGCCACCTCGCTCTGGCGTGCCATCGCCGTTCGCAGCGTTTCGGCGCCCACATTGGGGTTGCCGTCGCGGTCGCCGCCTATCCACTGGCCCATGCGCAGAAAACTCGGCACCGCATGGCCTGCCAGTTGCTGCTCGATCTCGGCATACAGCTTCGGGATCTGGCGCAGAAAGGTGCTCTGGTAGTAGCTCAGCGCGTTCTCGATCTCGTCGGCCACCGTGAGCTTGGTGTAACGCAGCATGCGCGTCTGCCAGAGCTGGGTGATGCGTGCGCAGATCAGCGCCTCGTTGTCTCGCCGTTCTCTATCGCCGTGCAGGTCGTCGCGCAGGCTCACCAGTTCGGCGATCGCGCGCTCGGCGTCGAGGATGCTCGTGCGCTGCACTTCAGTGGGATGGGCGGTGAGCACCGGCGAGATATAGGCCTGGGCGAGCGTGCGGGCCACATCGGCGGCGCGGATGTCGGCCCGGTGCAGGCGCTCGAAGGTCAAAGCCAGCGAGCCCTCCTGCAGCTGCCCCAGTTGCTCGTGGTGCAGGCGCCGGCGCACTTGGTGGCGGTCCTCGGCGATGTTGGCCAAGTGTGAAAAATAACTGAAAGCACGGATCACGCTGACGGTCTGGTCAGTCGACAGGTTTTTCAGCAGCCGGTCGAGTGCCCGGCCGGCCGAAGCGTCGTTCTTCAGCCGATAAGCCACCGAGAGCTGGCGCACGCGCTCGATCAGCTCGAACGCCGCTTTGCCCTCCTGCTCTCGGATCACGTCACCCAGGATCCGGCCAAGCAAGCGGATGTCCTCCATCAAGGCCTTGTTCCCGGCCGCAGCCTCAGCTGTTCCGAGTCCGTTCCTGGATTGTTCTGCCAGCTCGCGATGGCCGGCAGCAGAGGGGATAGGTACGAAAGCACGAGGCATGAGAACTCCCTGGAAGGTGCAGCACGGTTACCGGGACATCATATGGGGCCCAATTCGTGGCAACTTGGCCGCTGAAGCGGCTTGCGCCGCGAACGTAGGCAGGCGCCACGCACTGGGCCTGTGCTGCCAGGCAAGGGGCACTAGCGATAATCGGGTCACGATGATCGAAAACCGCTCTGAAGCCAGCCTGACCCGTAGCCCGACGGGCCTGCAGATCGCGACCCGCGAGAGCCGGCTGGCGATGTGGCAGGCCGAGCATGTGCGCGATTTGCTGGCCCGGCGCCTGGGTCTGCACGTTGGTTTGCTGGGCATGACAACCCGCGGCGACCAGATCCTCGATCGCGCGCTGAGCAAGGTCGGGGGCAAGGGCTTGTTCGTCAAGGAATTGGAAGTCGCGCTGGAAGAGGGCCGCGCCCACCTCGCGGTGCATTCGCTCAAGGATGTACCGATGGTGCTGCCCGAGGGCTTCGTGCTGGCCACGGTGCTCGAGCGCGAAGACCCGCGCGACGCGTTGGTGTCGAACCACTTCGCGTCGGTCGCCGCGTTGCCCCAGGGCGCGGTGGTGGGCACATCCAGCCTGCGCCGCGTGGTCCAGCTGATGAGTCTGCGGCCCGATCTGCGGATCGAGCCGCTGCGCGGCAACCTCGACACCCGACTGCGCAAACTCGATGAAGGCGGTTTCGATGCCATCGTGCTTGCCGCGGCTGGCCTGAAGCGGCTGGGCCTGGCCGCGCGCATCCGTGCCACCTTCGACGAGCAGCAGATGATTCCTGCCGCAGGCCAGGGCGCGCTGGGGATCGAGGTTCGCAGCGACGCCGAAACGCTTCGATCCCAGCTGGCCGAGCTGACCCATCTGCCGACCTGGCTGGCGGTGCATGCCGAGCGTGCGGTATCGCGTGCGCTGGGCGGCAGCTGCAGCATGCCCTTGGCAGCGCACGCGGTTTGGCAAGGCCAAGCGCTGGTGATCGACGCCGCGCTGGGCGATGCCGAACAACCCAGCCGCCCGCTGCTGCGCACCCGGGCTCAGGCCGTGATCGAGCTCTCCGGCGACGCTGTCGCCACTGCCGCGGCCACCGCACTGGGCGAACTCGCTGCGGCGCAGCTGCGCAGGCTGGGCGCCGACGGCTATCTCGCCGCCACGCTGGCCTGATCGGGCGCGCAGATGGCCGGCGCCGCGGCGTGATGTCGGCTGCCCCGCCCTGCGTGGTGGTGACGCGGCCTCAACCGCAGGCCGATGAGTGGGTGATTCAATTGCTGGCCTTGGGGCTGAACGCGGGCGCTTTGCCTTTGCTGGGCATTGCGGCACCGGCCGATGCGGCGCTGGTGCGTGCGGCCTGGCAGCAACTGGCACAGCACGCGCTGGTGATGTTCGTCAGCCCGAGCGCGGTTGAGCGCTTCTTCGCGCTGCGTCCTGTCGGATTGGCCTGGCCACCGCTGGCGATCGCTGCTGGCACGGGTCCTGGCACCCGGCGTGCGCTGCTACAAGCTGGCGTGCCCGAGCTTGCGGTGCTGACGCCGCCCGAGGCGAAGGGCCAGTTCGACTCCGAGGCGCTGTGGGTGTTGTTGCGCGAGCGCCTGGTTTGGCCGGGTCGCAGTGCGTTGATCGTTCGCGGTGACGGCGGGCGCGACTGGCTGGCCGAGGCGCTGCGCCGGGAGGGCGCACGAGTGCACTTTGTCCAAGCCTACCGCCGCACCGCGCCGGTGCTTGACGCTGCCGGCCGCGCGCTGCTGAGTCAGGCGCTGGCCGACCCGGCCAGGCATTGTTGGTTGTTCAGCAGCCGTGAGGCGCTTGGCCATCTGCCGACCTTGGTACCCGATCGGTCCTGGCGCGATGCCCGTGCTTTGGCCACCCACGACCGCATTGTCGAAGCGGCGCGGGCGCTGGGTTTCGGCAGCGTGCAGCAAGTTGCGCCGACGCCCGAAGCGGTGGCCGAGCTGCTGCGCAGGGCCTGACGCCACTGTGCGGCCGCCAGAAGCCCGTCGATACAATGATTCGGAACGTGACCGCCGAAGACAAGCCCGCCTCAGTCCTGTCTGCTGCCAGCCCGCCCGCTGAGGCAGCGGCTAGCGCGGCGCTTGCGCCGGCCGCCGCGCCGGTGGCCGGCAACGGTTGGTGGATCGCGCTGGGTTTGGCGGGCGTGGTCAGCGTTGCGGCCATCACACTGGCGCTGCTGGGTCACCAGCGCATCAAGTCGCTCGAGCAGGAGTTGGTGCGGCGGCAGCAGGACAGTCAGGGCCAAGCGATCGAGGCCCATGCGATGGCCAAACAGGCGCAGGAGGCTGCCCGTGCCGCTGAGTCCAAGGTCGGTCTGCTCGAAGCCCGGGTGGCCGAGACCGTGCTGCAGCGCAGCCAGCTCGAAGACCTGATCCAGCAGCTCTCGCGATCACGCGACGAGAACGTGTTGGCCGATGTGGACGCCGCCGTTCGCGTGGCGGTGCAGCAAAGCGCCATCACCGGCAGTGCCGAGCCGCTGGTGTCGGCGTTGCGCCAGGCAGAAGAGCGCTTGGCGCGGATGAATCAACCCCGTCTGGAGCGGGTGCGGCGATCGCTGGCACGCGACCTTGATCGGGTGCGGGCTGTGGCCGTGACCGACCTCGCCAGCCTGACGATCAAGATTGATGAAGTGGTTCGCACGGTCGATGAGTTGCCCTTGGTGTCGCAGCCTGAACGCCGTGCTGCTGCTGCGCGGCCGGCAGCTTCGGCGTCTGACGGTGTGGCGCCCGGGCCTGGTGCCTGGCTGCCTTGGTTGCAGGAACGCTGGGCAGCGATCGGCGGCCGGATCTGGGTTGAGATCAGAAGTCTGGTGCGGGTGACCCAGATCGACAAACCCGAGGCCATGTTGGTGGCGCCTGACCAAGCCTGGTTCTTGCGTGAAAACCTCAAATTGCGCTTGCTGAACGCCAGGTTGTCGCTGTTGTCGCGTCAATTCGACATTGCGCAAGCTGACTTGCGCGAAGCCCAAGCCGTGCTGGAGCGCTATTTCGATCGCAATGCTCGCCGCGTCGCGCTCACCATCGACCTGGTGCGGCAAGTCACTGGCCAATCGCGTCAGCTCGCTGTGCCGAGGCCTGACGAGACCTTGGCGGCGCTGGCGGCGGCCCAGGCCGGGCGCTAGGTCGCTCAGCCATCGAGCAGCAGATGCCTTGCGCCCCTGTCTTTCCTCTGAGCGGCCCGGCGCGGGCTTGCCGGTCCGGGCACTGACATGCGCAGCGTCATCTGGTTGGTGCTGCTGTTCGTGGTGGCGGTGGTGGCTGCGCTGACATTGGGCGACAACGAAGGCCTGGCATCGTTTTACTGGGCAGGTTGGCGGCTGGACTTTTCGCTCAACTTCTTTGTGCTGGCTGCGATCGGGACAGGCTTTGCGGTGGTGACGGCGGTGCAGGCGATCAATGCGTTGGTCGGGTTGCCGGCGCGGGCGCGCGAATGGCGGGTGCTGAGGTTGGAGCGCTCAGCCCAGGCGGCACTGCGCGAGGCATTGGCCGAATTCTTTGGTGCCCGCTACAGCCGCTCACTCAAGGCGGCACAGCGTGCCATCGCTCTGGCGCCGCAGGTCCCTGCGCTTGCCGACGATCACGAGTTTCAGGTGCTGGGGCGATTGCTGGCCGCTGGTTGCCTGCACAAGTTGCAAGACCGCGTGCGTCGCGACGAGTTGTTGGGCAGCGCGCTGCAGGCTGCGCGTCGCAACGGTGGTGTGGCGGTTGACGATGGCGCGCGCTTGTTGGCTGCCGAATGGGCGCTCGACGACCGTGACGGCCAAAGCGCCCAAGCGCTGCTGGTGGAGTTGCAACCTGGCGTGGCACGTCGTACCCAGGCCTTGCGGCTCAAGCTGCGAGCAGCCAGGCTGGAGCGTCGGCCACTTGACGCGCTGCACACGGCACGCTTGCTGGCCAATCACCAGGCTTTCTCCAAGGCTGCCGCCCAGGGATTGCTGCGCTCGCTGGCGATCGAGGCATTGGACGCACCGCACGATGCCGATCAACTGCGCCGGACTTGGTTGCAGTTCGACGCTGCCGACCAACGCGACCCCTTCGTGGTGGCCCGCGCTGCGCGCCGCGCCGCTGCGTTGGGCGTGTCCGCAGAGGGCAGGGCTTGGTTGCGGCCGCTGTGGGATCGGCTCGACACACTGGAGGCCGAAGGCCGAGCCGAAATGGCTTTGGCCCTGGTCGATACCGCCGCAGGCCTGGGGGCTGAATGGCTGCAGCGCATCGAGGCGGCACAGCGGGCTTATCCCGCCGAGCCGGCGGTTCAGGCCGCCGCAGGCGCTGTGTTGGCCGAACGACAGCTCTGGGGCAAGGCGCGTCGGCCGCTCGAGCAAGCCGCCAACGATCTGTCGCTAGCCTCCCGAGCCCGTCGCCAAGCATGGCGAGCGCTGGCCCGCTTGGCTGATGAGGAGGGTGACCCGGATCGCGCCAACGCTTGCTACCGCAGCGCGGCGGCGATCGACTGAGTGCAATGCCCGAGAGCATTCTTTTTCTGTTTACCCTCTTCGCTCAATGAGAAATCTTCAGAAATTGGCTGTATACTTTTGGGCTGCGCGGCTGTAGCTCAGCTGGATAGAGTACTTGGCTACGAACCAAGGGGTCGTGGGTTCGATTCCTGCCAGCCGCACCAGAACATTGCGTTCTAGAACAACGGGTTGGATGCTTCGGCGTCTAGCCCGTTTTTCTTTCTGCGCGACTTTCTGCGCGACTTTTCCTGACCTCATCCGTTGACCACCCGCAGCAGCGTGGTTCGGTCGCGCGTCTCGCGCACCCTGTTGGCCGCCTCCACCAGACGCGCGATCGTGGCAGTGGCGTAGTGCTGCGGCATGCCGGTCAGGGCAGGCCCCAGCAACAAGGCGCGGTCTTCCTCCGTCACGCCGGCCTCCCGCAGCCTTTGGCCGAAGGTGTGGCGCAGGTCGTGCACGCGGGCCCGTTCGTGCTTGGCGGCCCGCCTGGCGTTCTGGAACGCGGTGTTGTTTATCATGTGGACCGGCCGGAACGGCATCACCGGTTCGTCCTCGATGTTCTTCACGCGCTCCCGTCGCCAGACGAACACGAACTCGTCATGGTCCCCTCGGCACTCTTCGACGATCCTGGTCGCCACGTCGTTCAGGATCAGCACGTGGGGTCGCTGGCCCTTGAACTCCGCAGCGGGGATCACGAAGACGCTGCGCTCCAACTCCGGCACCTTGCGCTCCCAGGCCCACTGCAGCCGGCACACGTTGTCGTCGCGTGCGCCGCAGTTGAGCGCGAAGAGCACCATGCGCTGCAGGTGCGCCGGCAGGTGCTTCATCAACTCCGCCTGCTCCGACCAGGTGATCGGGTAGGGCGGTCGCCTCTGCTGCCGCTCGTCGAGCATCTCGATCAACGGCGATGACAAGAGCCATGGCTTGCCGTGGGTGCGCCAGACGCGGGTCGCACGGTTGAGCACCGTGCGCACGACCTCAAGGCTGCGATTGATCGTCGCGTTCTTGGCGCCTTCGGCCACGCGTTCATCCTTGAAGCCCTCCAGGGCGTCGTTGCAGACGTCCCGCAGAGGCAGGCTGCCGATGTACGGCAGCAGGATGGTCACGTGGTACGAGATGACGTCCAAGGTGCGGACCCCTCGCTGCTTGCACTCGATCAGGTACTCTTGTGCAGCAGCTGCGAACAGCTGCTCAGCGCCTTCTCGAAGTTCGTGTTCGCGCCTGGCATCGACCTCGGCCTGCCGCGCCCTGAGCCAGACTTCGGCGCTGTCTTGGCTGACCTTGCCGAGCCTGGCGAAGACGCGTTCGCCCTTGTATTGCTTGTTGACCGTCCGTTCGCCGGACCGATCGCGGAGGATGCCTGGTGTCCGAGTTCGCATGGAACTGCTCCTTTCGTCGACTTGCGACTCGGGCGCCCTCGCTCACGAATATACGCGTCGGCCCAGGCGTCGAGTTCCTGGCGATCGAAGGCGATGCACCGGCCGCCGAAGGGGATTTCGGTGAGCGACGGGCGAATCTCGGCGTCGAAGCGGTTGCGGTCGACGCCGAGGTAGGCTGGCGCGTCGCGGTGACGGATCAGCCTCGGCGCGATCACGGTGGGCACCCTCTGGGGAGGCCGCGCTTCACGGCGCATCTCCTGCCTGGCTATCGGTAGACCCTGGCGATGGAGCGGCAGGGCCTCGACCCTGGGCGCCGATGTTGCCCGTGGTCGCGCGGGTGCGGGAGTGGCCCAACAGCCTGGCGGCTCGCGCCCGGGCCTCGATGTCGCCAACGGGCCGGCCCACACCGCCGCGCACCGGCGACGGCGAACCGGTCTCGGCCTCGTAGGCATCGTTGACAAATTGGTGTCGCAGTCCGTGCGCCATCACGCCCAGCAGCTTCTTGGCGATGCCGCATTTGCGAATGACGTAATAGAAGCGAGCAGAGTTCTGCGTGCTGGTGAAACCGGGTCGGCCGACGTACATGCCGGGCGCGACGGCGGCCGTCACCCTGGCGAGCAACTCGCGCTGGCCATCTGTCGTCAGCGGCACGTCACGCAGCCGCCCGCCTTTCGTGCCATGCTGGATCCGCAGGAACTCCGCGCACTCGGGGAAGGCCGCCGCATCACGCGGGTTCGCCTGCGCCCGGCCGATCACAGCGCCGTGTGGTCGCAAATGCCCCGACTCCTTCGGGCGCATGCCAAACGCCCAGCACAGCTCCAGGCGCAAGCCCACCCAGGCGTCGATGGCAGAGATCTCGGCGATCTTCGCTTCGATGTCGATGTTCTTCGCGTCCCAGCTGGCGTCACTGGTGGCCACCTGCGTTCGGTGGGCGTGCAGCGAATCGGCGCCAACGTAGTACTCCGGCTCACGCACCATGCCCGGCTTGCCGATCCATCCGCAGTAGGTGCGCAGGAAGCTCAGGTAGTTGTGGATCGTGGCTGTGGCCAGCTTGCGATCGATTGAGCGTGCAAGCACGGCCTCGATGTGGCGGTTGGCGAGTTGCCGCGGATCGACGTTGTGACACGGCGTGTGTCGCCGCAGTTCGCGAAAGAAGCTGGCATAGAAGCGCTGCCGGTCGAGCATTGTCTTGAACCCCACCCCCTTGTGCTTCTTGCTGTGCTTGAAGTTGTGCTTCTTCAGGATGGCGCCCAGCACGCGAATCCAATCCGACGTGCCGATGGGCAGACTTGCCAGCACGGCGTCGGGATCGCTCTCGCTGCCCAGCACCTCGCGGCTGATGTGCCGCTGCTTCTTCGGTTTCTTGGTCGACATGAAAGATCTCCAGTTCAGGACCACCTGAGCCAAGGGCGGCCATTGATCGGGATGGGGCGCTGTGTCGTGCAGCCATGCTTCGGCGCCCCATGCGGGCATGGCTGTTGGAGGCCAAGTGATTCATCGGGGTGGCAGGCCTCCGTGCCAGCCCGATGTGTCCAGGGTTTGCAGCCGCTTACGGCTGCTGGTGGTCGTAAAAAAGACTGCCCAGGTGGGTACTGCGCGTTTCTGCACAGCACCTCCGTGCACTCCAAGGTGCAAGGCACCGGCGCCTCGATGGGCGTCGGTTGCCTCCCAGTTCCGACTGGGACTTCGCTGTGTGAATCGATGACCCGGTCCTTCCCGCTGGACGCCCCCCTACCACCAGGGAGCGCGGGGCCGTTTCTTGGGTCGCGTGCCGCACCTCAGAGGGGCGACAAGGCACGCGATCGCCTCAAGGGCGGTCGACAACGGCTCGGGTATGTACGTGGCGGCGCGGGGGCAGCCTCGTGTGTCGCTAGCGCGCACAAGGCGACACGGGCGACGAAGTCAGGTCCGAAGGACCGATCGATGGGGGAGGGAACTCGCCGCGTCTTGCGCGGCACGGCTCAGCGTGGAGCCGTGTGCAGGTGCGGGTCACGACCGCTAACGGCTGCTTCATGGCGCAGAGGCCAACGGACGCAGCGTCCGGCCTGCTTGGACTTGACGGTCTTGCGGCAGGCACGCAAGGCTCGACGCAGAGTTGACATGCGAACGGGCATGGTCGTCAAGGCCCGGAAACACCTGTCGCAGGAGCCTTGGGCCGGAATCGGCGGCCCTGAACGGGTGTAGGGTTTGACAGGCGTCCAAGAAACGCGGTTAGCGGCAATTAGCCGTTGAAAATTGATCGGCTCCAGGAACGACGCGGGGTTGACAACGAATTTTCCGGCCTCCAGTTCGGATGCACCCGACTTGGCGATCGTGGAGTGGGTTGAGCTCGGACGGTGCCGCCGTCCAGGCAGTGCCCCTCACGAGCCCCGCGATGGATGCGAGGCATCGGCCGGCGTCGACCTTTTGGGGCCCGACGGAGGCCCTTCAGGGGCCGGCCAATGCAAGGCAAGGTCGCCTTGCCCGATCAAAGCCCCACTCCGCGCGATGCTAGAGTGACCGTTACACAGGGACGTGCAGATGGTGACTCCATGACCGCTGGGTCGATTCGGTTCCACGAACAACCTCGGCGTCATCGCCGCTCTGCGAGTCTGGCGCCGATGGCCGGCTCACGCATGGTCTGCCGTCAAGGCGCTGCAGGCCAAGGCGCGCCCGTCCATCGAGTCCCACGGCGGGGATCACCGTCATGATGTTCTGGGTGGGCACGACAGACACGCGCTGGTTCGAGTTCCTGGCCCCGCGTCATCTGGACGAGGTGAACTTCTGGCAGCCATCGGTGCGTCCCGCCTTTGAGAATGCGCCCAGCAGCATGCAGTTCGTTTTCAAGGTGAAGCGTCCCCACAACCACATTGCGGGTGCCGGCTACTTCATCACACGCAGCGTGCTGCCGCTCGACCTGGCCTGGGAGATCTTCGGACAGAAGAACGGCGCGGCTTCACTAGCAGAACTGCGCGAGCTTCTGGGGCCGCTGGCCGGCCGCGGCACGCCGCTCACCCAGATCACGTGCCAGGTCATCGCCAACCCCGTCTTCTTCGAACCGCGAGACTGGCTGCCCGATCCGCCGGGCTGGTCGTCCAACATCGTGCGCGGCAAGATGTACCGGACCGAGGAGGCCGACGGCGCCACGATCTGGGCGCATGTGCTGCCGCTGCTCGCCCGTGGTCTCGAAGCCCAGGCCGAGGCTTCGGATAGCGGCGCCCTGGTGGTGCACGAGCCGGCGGCGCGGTACGGTGAGCCCATCCTGATGTGGCCCCGGCTCGGCCAGGGCTCGTTTCGCGTGGTTGTCACCGAGGCCTACAACCGCAAGTGCGCGATCACCGGCGAAAGCACCTTGTTGGCGTTGGAGGCCGCGCACATCGTGCCCTACGCCGAGGAAGGTGCCCATGATGTGCGCAACGGCCTGCTGCTGCGGGCCGATTTCCACCGCCTGTTCGACGCCGGCCTGGTGTCGGTGACGCCCGACATGACGATCCGTGTCAGCCCGCGCATCCGCGAAGCGTGGTTCAACGGCAAGGCGTACTACCGGATGGACGGCCAACCGCTGACCGTCACGCCGACACGGCCGGAATACCGCCCCGATCCCGACCGCCTGCAATGGCACCTCAAGAACAGGTTTCAGGCATGACGCACTTCCCCGAAGAACTCACCCAGCGCCTGCTGGCCTTCCGTGCCGAGCGAGACTGGGAGCAGTTCCACAACGCTCGAAGCCTTGCCACCGCCCTGTCCGTGGAGGCGTCCGAGCTGCTGGAGCACTTCATCTGGGCCAAGGACGCCGACGTGGCCGAGATCGTCGACAAGCGCCGCAATGAAATCGAAGCCGAGCTTGCCGACGTCGGGATGCTGCTGGCCTACCTGTGCCATGACCTGGGCGTCGACCTGGCAGCCGCGGTGTCGCGGAAGATGAAGGCCAATGCGATCAAGTACCCGGTCGAGAAGTCGCGCGGGCGATCGGAGAAGTACACGCGGCTGTGAGGGCGGATGCAGCGGCGCACAGACAAAGAAGCTGGAACGAGACCCAAGCCAACGTGGCCACCCATGTCGCGCATGTAGCCGGCAGAGGTCGAATTGAAGAAGTCCGCGTCCTCAAGGCTTCGAGACCGGTACGGTCGGCGGTGGCAGCCATGGATATCGCCCCGGAGTGAACCCTGCAACTGGACAAGCCTGTGTCGTGCTCACCAACAGTGAAACGGGCGACCCCATGGTCTGGCTGTGCGGCGACAGCCGCGCCATCGACCCACGCTGACTACCTCCTGCCTTAGACGGGGTGGCCCGCGCTCTCGGGTGACGTAGACTGCACAGAATTCTGTCATCTACCCCTCAAGGAGCCGGCCATGGGCTTTTCAGCCAGCGATGTGGTGCCCTTCACTCAGGCGAGAGCGAACCTCTCCGAGCTGGCCGACCAGGCCAAGGCCGGCGCCGAGAAGATCATCACCAAGAACGGTGAGAGCTACGTCGCCCTGATCGACGCCGACCGGCTGGACTACTACCACCGGCTGGAGCGCGAGCGCATCCACCTGCTGCTGATCGACGACGCCAAGCGAGGCCTGGCAGACATCGCTGCCGGCCGCACCTTTGAGGCGGACGGGGCCATCGGCCAGCTTCAGCAGCGCCGCACGGCTGCCGCTAAGGCATCCAGCCCGGCGAACCCTGGCAAGCTCGCGACCAAGAAGCGTGGCTGACACGCTGTACCGGGTCGAGCTGACCGCGAGTTTCCTGGAGCGCCTGGACGCCATTGAAGCGTTCTTGGTGGCGGCGGACGCCGGCTTTGCCTTTGATGACCTGCTGGCCGAGTTGCGCGCCACCGTCATTCCCAACCTGCGCCGCTTCCCGCGTATAGGCCGGCGCTACTTGGCCAATCCGCCCCAGTCGGCTGAGGCCCTGGCGCAGTTGGCTGCGCTGCCAGCCGGCGCACCAGACGCGCTGCGCGAATACCTGCACGGCGACTACCTGATGCTCTACACGGTAGTGGATGCCTCCCCACAAGCCAACGCCTGCGTGTACCTGCTGTCCATTCGGCATCACCGCCAGCTATCGTTTGACTTCGCCAAGCTATGGCCAAATGGTGGCGAATAAGAAGAGGAAATCAGTGATGACCAGGGAGCCGGTCCATAACAGCGCAATGACGGAGGCAGACACCTGCCGCGATTTCGTCACACCAAAGATCGTCCAGGCTGGGTGGTCAGATGCCCCATTCGCCATCGGTGAGCAACGCAGCTTCACCAACGGCCGCATCTTCGTCGCTGGCGGCAAAGTTCGACGCGGCAAGCAGCGCCGTGCCGACTACATCCTTTTCTATCGCCGTGACTTTCCCCTGGCCGTCGTCGAGGCCAAAGAAGCCGGTCTGCCGGCTGAGAACGGCGTTCAGCAGGCGCGCGAGTACGCCGAGGCCCTGGGGCTGAAATTTGCGTATGCCACGAATGGGCATCGCATCATCGAGATCGACTATCTGGCGGGTACCGAGCGCGAGGTCGAACGCTATGCCAGCCCGGAAGAACTCTTCGCCCGGCTGACAGCAGGCGTCCACCTTCCCCCGGCCGCCGCACCGCATCTGCTGGAGCCCTTCAACCTGGCTTCCGGCAAGGTGCCACGCTATTACCAGCAGATCCGATCCACCGCGTGGTCGAAGCTGTTCTGCTCGGCCAGAAGCGCATCCTGGCCACCCTGGCCACCGGCACCGGCAAGACCTTCGTGGCCTTTCAGATTTGCTGGACGCTCTGGAGCAGTCGCTGGAACCGCACAGGCGAGTACCGGCGCCCGAAGATTCTTTTCCTGGCCGACTGTTAGCGACGGTGCAAATCCGCTTCTAAACGCTGGCGAGGGAGCGGTGGGCATCAAGGCCAACTTCCCGCCCAACATGCAGACGGCCGAAACGGCGCTGCTTTTCCTGCAATACATCATGCGCAAACTGCGCGTGGCGGGCGCTCCCGGTGGAGGCCAAGGGCGAGGATGAGCAGGAACTGCTGGGCTTGGCCGCCAATGTGCCCTGGGATGACCGGCTGGCGCAGCAGGCACGCGTGGAGGACTTGTCGCGTGCGTTGATGCTGGACTACCTGCGCGAAGTGGGCAGCGCCTTGGCCGATGAAGTACCGGGCCTGCAACTGGAAGCGCTGGGCCGCCAGATGAACGTGGTCGGCGGGTCGAGTGAGGCGCCGTGGCCCAAGAACGTAGGGCTGCTGTTCTTCAACGAGGCGCCGGACCGCTTCTTCCTCTACACCCAGATCGACGTGGTGTGGTTTCCGGAAGGCGCGGGCGGTGACCGCTTCGAGGAGAAGGTGTTTAAGGGGCCGCTCGCCCGCATGACGCGCGAGGCGCTGGGCTACATCCAGCGCAACTACCTGCGTGAGACGGTGTTGAAGCACCCCGACCGTGCCGAGGCCACGCGGGTGTGGAACTTCCCGTATGCAGCTATCGAAGAGGCGCTGGTCAATGCCGTGTACCACCGCTCATACGAAGAGCGTGAACCTATCGAGGTGCGCATCGGCCGCGAAGACCTGGTCATCCTGAGCTTTCCCGGGCCCGACCGCTCCATTCGCATGGAAGACTTCGCCGCCGGGCGTGCCGTGAGCCGGCGCTACCGCAATCGTCGAATTGGTGAGTTCCTGAAGGAGCTGGACCTGACGGAGGGGCGATCGACCGGCGTGCCCAAGATCCTGAAAGCCATGGCGGTCAATGGCTCGCCGGTACCGGTTTTCGAGACCGATGATGACCGCACGGCGTATTTGATTCGGCTGCCGGCACATCCGTTGGCGGCGGCGCCAGATGCGGCTTCCGCGCAAGTCACCGATCAAGTCACCGACCAAGTCACCCCAGAGGTCGCGCGCCTGTTGGTGGCCGCCGCACAGGGCGCGCTAGCCCGAACCGCACTGCAAGGCCTGCTGAAATTGAAGCACACGCCGCATTTCAGGCAGGCCTATCTTCAGCCAGCGATGGCGGCCGGCCTGCTGGAGATGAAACTGCCGGATCAGCCCAACAGTCGACTGCAGCGCTACCGTCTGACGGCCCTGGGCCAGCGCTGGCTGCGTGCCCACACCGGTGAGACCAAGCCGTGAGCGAGTACATCGAAGTCGAGCAACCTTTCCTGGTGCAACTGGCCGCCAAGGACTGGGCCGTCTTCGGTCAAGGCACTCAACTGCTGCAGCACGCGGTGCCCAGCTGGCGCGGCAGCTTTCGTTCGTGGTGGCTGCCCGGCGTGTTCCGCGAGGCTGTCGCTGTCGTCAGCACTGTGGCCGATGGCACCGACAAAGGCACGCGGTCGATCGCCGAGCGCCAGCTCGACGAGCTGGCGTCGCGGTTGTTCCGCCAACTACATCGAACGCTGAAAATGGCGGGCGAGGCCGTGCGGGAGTTGCTGCTCAAGACCCAGGTCGATGTGAACGTGGCACCGAAACGGCTGAGGTCAGCCGGTAAAGAGGGGGAGCAGGGAGGATGACCAACGAAGCGTTCTCGCGCGTCAAGATCGACGCCCAGCTCCGCGACCAGGGCTGGGAGATCACGAACACGAACGCCGTGCGTTTCGAGTACGTGCTGCCCGACCGCACCAAGGCCGACTACGTGCTGTGCGATCGTAACGGCCGCTCCCTGGCCGTCGTCGAAGCCAAGAAGGCGGACATCAACCCGGCCGAAGCAGAAGCCCAGGCCAAGGCCTACGCGGCCTAGCTCAAGGTTCCCTACATCTTCCTGGCTAACGGCGACGAGATCCGCTTTGGGAGTGGCAGACCGAAGCCTTCCCGCGCCCGGTCAAGACCTTCTTCTCCCAGGGCGACCTGGAGCGCCGTGCCGCCACCGCCCAAGTGAAGCGGGACGTGCTGTCGGTCGAGAGCGACAAGCACATCGTCGAGCGCGACTACCAGACCGATTGCATCAACGCCCTGTGCAGCGAAATCAAGACAGGCCGTCGTAAGTTGCTCGTCGAGATGGCCACCGGCACCGGCAAGACCCGCACGGCCGCAGCCTTCATCAAGCGCCTGTTCGAGGCCGACGCGATCACCCGCGTCCTCTTCCTCGTCGACCGCATCCCCCTGGCCAAGCAGACCGAAGACGCCTTCGCCGAACACCTGAGTGACTTCCCGGCCTATGTGCTGCGCGCTGGGCGTCGCTTTCAGGACGAGAAGCGCATCACCATCACCACGCTGCAAAGCATGGTGAACATCTATCACGAGTATTCGGCCGGGTACTTCGACCTGGTGATTTCCGACGAGTGCCACCGCTCGATCTACGGCAAGTGGAGCGGCGTGCTCAAGCACTTCGACGGGTGCAGGTCGGTCTGACTGCCACACCGTGCATCGCTGACCCCTCGACGTTCGGTGATGACGACGACAAGCTCGCCATCCGCGACACCCTGCGCTTCTTTGAGGTCGACCGGCCCACCTTCAGCTACAAGATGAAGGAAGCCATCCGGGACGGCGACCTGGTACCGTACCTGATCTACAAGGGCAAGACCGTCAAGACCGCAGCCGAGGGCGGCTTCGAGGTCGCACGCGATGAGCGCGACTGGTCCGCGATGGACGCCACCACCAAGGCCGAGCTGGAAAAGCTCTTCGACGGGGCAAAGACCATCACCATCGACCCAGCGACACTCGAACGCAAGGTCACCATTCCTGAGCGCAACCGGGCCATGGTGCGCGAGTTCCGGCAGGTCATGGACAACGGCTATATCGATGCCAAGGGGGTGCTGCGCAAGCCGCTTTTCGGCAAGGTGATCGTCTTCGCTGTCACCAAGCGCCACGCCGAAACCCTGGCCAACATGTTCGACCTGGCCTTCGCCGACAAGAAGACCTCGCCCGAGGTGCGCTATGCCGACTACGTGGTTTCCGGCATGGGCGCCGACGACACGGTCGACGGCATGACCAAGATCAAGCGCTTCAAGAAGGAGACGTTCCCCCAGATCTTGGTCTCGGTGAACATGCTCGACACCGGCTTCGACTGCCCGGAAGTGGTCAGCCTGGTCTTCGCACGCTTCACCCGGTCGACGATCCTGTACCAGCAGATGCGCGGGCGCGGCACCTGCAAGTCCAAGGGTAAGCCTGTCTTCACGATATTCGACTTCGTCGGCGTCACCGACTTCCATGGCGACGACGAAGCGGCGGGCGAGGGCGGCCTCGTCATGGAGCGAAAGCCACGGCCGTACAGCGAACCGCGCAAACTGTTGTGCCTCGATGTTGATGACCACATCGACCCCAACACCCGCGCCTGGGTGACGGTCGACGAAGACGGCAACCTGGTCTTCCCCGAAGCGACCGAGCAGCAGCAGGAACAGGTGGGCGCCCGTTTCGAAGCCTGGATTCTTGGCCGCGAAGACGAGCTGAACCCCGACCAAGAGCGTTGGCTGCGCACCGTTGGCAGCCAGCTCCGCGCCAACGCCGACACCTGGGACGAGTTCACCGCCGGGCACTTCGCCTTTCCGCCCTTCACGTTGATGGGCGGCATGCCCGAGGCGCTGCGCGTTTTCGGCGGTTCTGGGCCCCTCGACGACCTCGACGACCTCCTCGAATCGCTCAGCGCCGCCGTGTTCGGCGATGCCAACCCTGAGCATCCCGCCCCCGGCGTGCAACCGCGCGCGCCGTCCTGATTCCAGTGTGAACGCCGGTCAAGACCCGCGTCTATTCGCCGGTGAGGTGTCGTTTTTGGCGAGTGTGCCCGTCAACTGCCATCGGCCATCCGAAGCTGACAGTCGTCGATGAAGAGGAGGCTCTGTATGGGATCGGTCTGCCGCATGTTTCTGTGTGCCCGGTGCCGCGAGCGCACCGTGCTCTGCAACCGGCCCACTGGAACCCGAGTATCGACGCACGCCTGACCGCCTGGGAGATGGTCCACCAACTGATACGCGCGCTGGAGTCTGGCGGCGAAGGGGCAGCGGCATCGCTGATGGTGGCTCAACTCGACGCCAGGCCGAAATCGCGCGCGAGCTCTGCTACCGGCTCTACACGTTGTGCGAGCGCAAGAAGCGCGCGGCCGAGGCCATGTCGTACAACGCTTTGGTGCTGAGCTGGCCCGAGATCATCCGGCTGGCGCAGGAAGGATCCCAACGGCGGCCCGCCGAGCAAGGCTGGCTGTTCGCGGACGAGCAGGCGTGACGGGACGCAGTTCAAACCGGCCACAGGGTGTTGGCCGATCTTGCCTTTGGAGCGCGCGAGCGACGAGATTGGTGACAAAAGATAAACAATTTCTTGTCAATAAGTCTATTTTTTCATGACAATTAATCAGATGAATGATGACAAAAAATCGATGCGCCGACAGGCGCTGGAACTGATCGCTGCCGACGGCCATCGTGTTGGCACCCGTTTGGCGCAAGCCTGCGGCGTGTCACGCCAGGTCGTCAGCGGCAACCTGCAAGCGCTGGTGCGCGACGGGCTGGTCGAGGCCGATGGCACCACGCGAGCCCGTGTCTACCGGCTCAAGACGCTGGCCGAAGCCTCGCGCCGCTACCCTCGTGAAGGCTTGCAGGAAGACTTGGTGTGGCGTGAGTTGGTCTCGCCGGTGGTCGCACGCTTCCCACAGAATGTGCGCGACATCTGGCATTACACGGCCACCGAGATGATCAACAACGCCATCGATCACTCTGGGGCTGAAGCCGTGCTCGTGGAGGTGCGCAAGAACGAGCTCACCACCGAGGTGCTGGTGGCAGACGAGGGGCAGGGCATCTTCGTCAAGATCCAGCGCGCGCTGGACTTGCACGACCCGCGTGAGGCGATCCTGGAGTTGGCCAAGGGCAAGCTGACGACAGCGCCTGAGCAGCACTCGGGTGAGGGCATCTTCTTCACATCGCGCATGTTGGATGTCTTTGAAATCGAGTCGCACCAGTTGCGCTTCAGCCACGCATTGCCTGCCGGCGATGCGATCACCGAGCAGGCAGCCGACACGCCGGGCACGCGGGTGCGCATGCAACTGGCCAATGACAGCCCGCGCGTCACGCGCGACGTGTTTGACGCCTACGCCGACCCAGAGGAATACACCTTCGACAAGACCGTTGTGCCCTTGCGGCTGGCGCAGTACGAGGGCGAAAAACTTGTTTCGCGCTCGCAGGCCAAACGCGTGGCGCACCGCTTCGAGCGCTTCAAGCGGGTGGAGGTGGACTTCGCCGGCGTGTCGGATATCGGACAGGCGTTTGCCGACGAGCTGTTCCGCGTTTTTGCGACGGCACACCCGACGATTCGGATCACACCCATCAATGCTGAGCCCGCAGTGGCGCAGATGATCCGCCGAGCTGTCGCCGCCGGAGTGGCGCGGGCTGACAGCAGCAATCACTCATAGGACGACCATGGCGATCACGAACCAGGAACGCGTCGGCAAGGCCGTCGACTTGCTGCGCGCAGGGCTGGCGCCCTATGTAGAGCGTGAGTTTGCGAACGCCTACAAGGACAAGACGCAAGCCGAAGCCCGGCGACTGCTGCCCTTTCAAGCAAACGTGGCTTTGCCACTTTGTTTGACCCCCATGGGGGGCGGCCGGCTTAGGCCGCCTCGGGGCCCTCAGAAGACCGAATGAACGGCAACCGCCCGATCGCGCAGTGGGACGCTGCGGTCTTGCTCAAGTTGATGTGGGATGCCTGGAACGACGTCTTCGCGCGGACCTTGGGTCGGGCCGAGCGATCGCTGGTGCAAGAACTGCGTGACGTGCGCAACCGCTGGGCGCATCAGGAGGCCTTTACCGGCGACGATGCCTACCGCGCATTGGATTCCGTGCACCGGCTGCTGTTGGCGGTGTCGGCCACGCAGGCCGAAGAAGTCGAGAAGATGAAGACGGAACTGAAGCGCTTCAGCAAACTGCCGGTGACGCGCGCATCGACCTTGGCGCCCGTTGGCCGACGCGCGTCGCGCGCATTCCCTGCGTCAGCCCTTTCGCGCGAGTCGGATTTCGGCGTGACGAGCGTGAACTAAGGCTTCGCCAATCTGCTGGCGCGGGCCGAGGCGCCGCGATGACAGCGGCCTTCTTGCTGAATTTCCAGGGCGATTTGCGGTAGAGTAAGGAAGTAAGGACTGCATTACAAGGAGCAAACAATGCTCGCTATCGCCAAAATCACGGCTAAAGGTCAAACCACCATTCCGCAGGATGTTCGCGCTGCACTGAAAGTCGTGCCCGGTGACTTGATCGCCTGGGAAGTCGGCGCCGACGGCACGGCCACCGTGCGCCGCGTGCAGCCCATCGACATCGAGTACCTGCGCGCCATCGAAGGAACGCTCAGCGAATGGGCCGGCCCCGCGGACGAGGAGGCCTACCGTGGCCTTTGATCTGTATTCGGTCGTGCGCGTGCCGTTTCCGTTTACCGACCGCAACGCCACCAAGAATCGCCCTGCGGTGGTGCTGTCCGATCGCGTCGCCTTCAACGCGCCTGCGGGTCATTCGGTGATGGCCATGATCACGTCGCAGGCCAATCCGTCCTGGCCGCTTGACTGCACGCTCACCGACCTTGCCGCTGCCGGCCTGCCCGCGCCGTCCCGGGTGCGCTTCAAACTGTTCACCCTCGACCATCGCCTGGTGCGGGGCGAGATCGGTAAACTCGCGCCAGAGGACATCGCACAGGTGCGCGCCGGGCTGACCGAACTGCTGGGCGGCTCACGATGAATCTCGGTGAAGAGCCCGAACCCGAATCTTGCTCGGGTGGAGGTGCCGCTGGCCCCGACTTTCATGCTTTCCACCGAGGCGGGGGGCAAGCAGGCGCGTGTCGAACTGGTGATCGAGAGCGCTGGCTACACCGCTTCACGGTGGAGGCGCTGTAGGCGTACGGCGGCAGCCTTTGACCGATGGTTTCGATTGGTTCGTAGACGGCCTGCGATGCCTGCGTCGAATCGGCCTCGACGCTGATCAGGGCGCCCATTCTGACGCTCGATGACAGCCGGCCTTTCCTGACCAACACCTGTTCGATCCCGCTGTCTTGCTTCGTTTCGCCCGGAGTCGCAAAGTCAAGCCACGTACGACAAGGGCCTAGGTGTACCCACGAACAATCAGTCGATCTTCTGGCCATAATTGGTTGCGGTAGCAAGTCGGCTGCCCGAATTTCATCCACGTCAATTCGACGCATCACGCGTCTGCTCGGAGACCACTGCAACATGTTTTCACACATCATGATCGGCACCAACGACTTGAACAAGGCCAAGGCGTTCTACGACGCGGCACTGGGTGCGCTGGGCATACCCGCCGGGTCGGTGGATCGCCACCGCGTTTTTTGGCGCACGCCGACCGGTGTTTTCTCGGTCAGCCTGCCGATCGACGGGCAGCCAGCCACGGTGGGCAACGGCGGCACCATCGGCTTCGCCTGCCAGTCGGCCGATCAGGCCAATGCTTGGCATGCCGCCGGGGTGGCCAACGGCGGGACCACCTGCGAAGACCCGCCCGGTGTGCGCGAGAGCGGCAACGGCAAGCTCTACCTGGCCTACATGCGTGACCCCGACGGCAACAAGGTTTGCGGCCTGTACCGCATGCCTCGCGCCTGAGCAGGCGCCGGTCGACGCGGCATCGGCCGGTCACGGGTCATTCCTTCGAACTGAACGAAATAGGGGTTCTCGATGCGTCATTTCCTGATCGGCGCTGCTGTTGCCATGGTCCTTGGCGGCACAGTGCATTCGGCAGTCCTGGAACAGGCTGTCAGCTACAAGTCTGGCGAAACCGTCATGAAGGGCTACATCGTCTTTGACGATGCGAGCCAGGCGAGACGGCCGGGCATCGTCGTCGTGCATGAGTGGTGGGGCATCACCAAGCATGTGCACGACGAAGCCCGCAGACTCGCCGGACAGGGATACACAGCGTTCATCGCCGACATGTACGGCGACGGCAAGACCGCGGACAACCCCAAAGATGCTGGCGCTTTGTCGGGGGCGGTGCGCAAAGATCCCGTGGCGATGTTGGCCCGCTTCAAGGCCGCGCAGGACATGCTTTCAAGCCATGCCTCGGTGGATGCGTCGACGCTTGGTGCGGTCGGGTTTTGTTTCGGCGGATCGGTGGTTCTGGATGTGGCACGCGCTGGTGCGGACCTCAAGGGTGTGGCAGCCTTCCATGCCGGACTCGGTGCTGCCGCTGCGTCGGCAGAGCCGGGCAAGGTGAAAGCCAAGGTGCTGGTACTGAACGGCGCGGACGACCCGTTCATCAAGCCGGCATCTATCGATGCCTTCAAGAGCGAGATGACTGCGGCCAAAGTCGACTACCGCTACCTCAGCTATCCCGGCGCGGTGCATGCTTTCACCAACCCGGAAGCCACCGAAAAGGGCAAGCAGTTCAATTTGCCGCTGGCTTACCAGGCCGAAGCCGACAAGCAGTCCAAGGCAGAGGCTGGCCAGTTTTTCGGCGCCATTTTCAAGAAATAGTGTCGGCGCGGGTCGGCAGGTCGCCTGTGACCATACCTGCTGGCCGCACCCGGCTGCGGACGGGTTGAGCCGGCCGGGATAATCAGCGTGATGATCCGTCTGATGGTCGGCCTCGGCAACCCGGGCCCTGAATACGAACACACCCGCCACAACGCTGGTTTCTGGTGGGTGGATGCAGCGGCGCGGCAATTGGGCGCAGCACTGGCCTTCGACCGCAGCTACCACGGGGTGGTGGCCAGGGTGAACCGGCCGGCCGGGCCGCTGTGGCTGCTGCAACCGATGACCTACATGAACCTGTCGGGCAAGTCGGTGGCACCGCTGGCCCGCTTTTTCAAGATCGAGCCTGCCGAGATTTTGGTGGTGCATGACGAACTCGATCTACCGCCTGGCCAGATGAAGCTCAAGCAAGGGGGCGGTGCCGCCGGCCACAACGGTCTCAAGGACATCCTGGCGCAGCTCGGTTCGCCAGACTTCTGGCGCCTGCGCATCGGCATTGGCCACCCCGGGCTGCGATCCGACGTTGCCGACTGGGTGCTGCGGCGCCCGCCGATCGAAGACCGCTTGGCGATCGATCAATGCGTGACGGATTCGATCCAGGCCTTGCCGCTGTTGATGGAAGCTGCGATGGACCGCGCCACAATGAAAATCCACGCGAAGCCGCAGCGGCCCAAGCCCGTGCCTCGCGTCACCGATCAGCCGCCCACCGGGGAGTAATCGTCATGCGCCACCGCTTCGTCCTTGCCTTGGCCTTGACGGGGTTGATGGTCTCGACAGGCGCTCTGGCCCAGGCCGGGGATGCACCGGTGTACCGATGCGGCAGCAGCTACTCGAACAAGCCTTGCCCGGGCGCAGCCTCTGTGGATGCGGCCGACCCCCGCAGTGCAGCCCAGCAGCGCGAGGCCCACCAAGCCAGCCAGCGCGAGGCCGCCTTGGCCAGGCAAATGAAGGCCGATCGGCTCGCCGATGAGCGCCGCGCCGCTGGCGCTGCCAATGTCGGGCCGACGGTCGCCAAGCCCGCTGCGCCAGCAGCGTCCAAGACGCACAAGCCCAAGCCAGCGGGCCGTGCCGCTGCCAAGCAGGCGTCTGCTGCCCAGCGCTAAGCCGTGGCGATCAGCAGCCGGTATTTCGACCAGAGCGCATCGCGCGTCTCGAGCCGGTCAGGGTTGACCGGTATGCAGGCCACCGGGCAGACCTGCACACACTGAGGCTCGTCGAAATGGCCGACACACTCGGTGCATTTGTCGGGGGCAATCTCGTAGATCTCCAGGCCCATCGAGATCGCCTGGTTGGGGCATTCGGGCTCGCAGACGTCGCAGTTGATGCATTCGTCAGTGATCATCAACGCCATCAGGTCTCCTGAGGCGGGCGTGCCACGCGCTCCTTCAAGCGTTCAAGCACCAGCGGCGCGACCAGCTTCGAGACATCGCCGCCCAGCGTGGCGATCTCGCGCACGAAAGTGCCGCTGACGAACTGGTGCTGGTCTGAGGGCAGCAGGAACATGGTCTCGACTTCGGGCATCAGTTGGCGGTTCATGCCAGCCATCTGAAATTCGTAGTCGAAATCGGTGACCCCACGCACCCCGCGCACCACTACGTTGCCGTTGTTGCCGACCACGAAGTCGCGCAGCAGGCCGCTGAATGGCATCACCACGACGTTCGGGTATTGCTTGACGATCTCGCGCGCCATGTCGAGACGCTCGTCGATCGAGAACATCGTTCGCTTGTGGTGACCCACCGCGACCGCCAGGATCAGCTTGCCGAACATCCGTGAAGATCGGCGCATCAGATCCTCGTGGCCCAGGGTCATCGGGTCGAAGGTGCCGGGGTAGACGGCAGTCGTGAACTGGGCCTGGGTCAAGATCTTCATCTCCAGAAAGTGATTCGAATGATGGGAAGGATTCAGAGCGCGCGCTGCAATAAATGATAGTGCACCAAACCGGCGCGGCCCTGTCGCCAGAGTTCGAACCCGGCGGGCAGATCGGTGTCAGCGAGCGCGTCGGGTGATTCGGCGTACAGGCATCCACCGGGCACGACCAGCGGCGCCGCGGCGGCGACCGCGCGCGGCAGCAGGCCGGCGTCGAACGGCGGGTCCAGCAGCACCAACTCGAAGCGGGCCGGCGCGCAAGCCGCCATCCAGGCCAGCGCGTCAGCGGCTTCGACCCGCAGCGTGGTGGCTTTCAATCGCGCCTGGCTCTCGCGCAGGCTGCGAACCAGGCCGGTGTCGCGCTCGAGCAGCAGCACCTCGGCCGCCCCGCGTGACGCTGCCTCGAAACCCAATGCGCCGCTGCCGGCAAAGGCGTCGAGGCAGCGCCAGCCTGACAGGTCGGCGCCCAACCAGTTGAACAAGGTTTCGCGTACCCGGTCAGGCGTCGGCCGCAGGCCCGGCTTGTCGGCCACTGGCAGCTTGCTGCGCCGCAGCAGGCCACCGATCAATCGGACCTCACGCGGCGGGTTGCCGTGCACTGCGGGTTTGGCGCCGGGTCTTGGGCTTGAACTGTTCACAAGCGCACCGGTATGCCGCGTGATGCCATCATCGCCTTGGCCTCGCCTACGCTGAACTCGCCGTAGTGGAAGATGCTGGCGGCCAGCACCGCGTCGGCACCACCGATCTGGATGCCTTCGGCCAAGTGCTCGAGCGCGCCAACGCCTCCCGATGCGATCACCGGTACCGGCACTGCGTCGCTGACAGCGCGGGTGAGTTCGAGGTCGAAGCCTATCTTGGTGCCGTCGCGGTCCATGCTCGTCAGCAGGATTTCACCGGCGCCTAGCTCGGCCATCCGGCGCGCCCAAGCCACCGCATCGAGCCCAACGTTCTTGCGCCCGCCGTGGGTGTAGACATCCCAGCCCGGGCCTCGAGCGCTGAGGTCGTCGCCTCGGCGGCGTTTGGCGTCGATCGCCACGACAATGCATTGCGCGCCATACCTGGCCGATGCGTCAGCGATCACCTGCGGATCTGCCACTGCGGCCGAATTGAAGCTGACCTTGTCAGCGCCGGCGTTGAGCAGGCGCCGCACATCGGCCACTGTTCGCACA
Source organism: Bordetella parapertussis (assembly GCA_945878355.1). Classification (GTDB taxonomy): domain Bacteria; phylum Pseudomonadota; class Gammaproteobacteria; order Burkholderiales; family Burkholderiaceae_C; genus Pseudaquabacterium. The sequence goes on from CAMCTC010000001.1 coordinate 246,373, forward strand.
CCACCGCCCACCGTCAGCGGGATGAAGACCTGCGAGGCCACCGCCTCGATGATGTGCAGGATCAGGTCGCGGCCGTCGCTGGTGGCGGTGATGTCGAGAAACGTCAGCTCGTCGGCGCCTTGCTCGTTGTAGCGCGCTGCGATCTCCACCGGATCGCCGGCGTCACGCAACTCGACGAAGTTGACGCCCTTGACGACGCGGCCGCCGGTGACGTCCAGGCAGGGAATGATGCGTTTGGCGAGCATGGGCAGGACGATGGGCTGGGCGAGCCGGCCATTATCCTTGCCCGCTGTTTCAGCGCATCAACTCGTCGGCACGCCTTTGCGCCGCAGTGAAGTCCAGCGCACCGGTGTAGATCGAGCGGCCGCAGATCACGCCGCCCACGCCTTCGAAGGCGACCGCGCAAAGGCGCTCGATGTCGGCGATGTCGGACAGGCCGCCCGAGGCGATCACCGGCACTTTGAGCGCTTGCGCGAGCTTGACCGTGGCTTCGATGTTGATGCCGCTGAGCATGCCGTCGCGGCCGATGTCGGTGTAGATCACGCCCTCGATGCCGTAGTCCTCGAACTTGCGCGCCAAGTCAACCACCTCATGGCCGGTGAGCTTGCTCCAACCGTCGGTGGCGACCTTGCCGTCCTTGGCGTCGAGGCCGACGATGATGTGGCCGCCAAATGCTGTGCAAGCGTCTCTGAGAAAGCCCGGGCTCTTGACCGCAGCGGTGCCGATGATGACGTAACTGATGCCGTCGTCGAGGTAGCGCTCAATGGTGTCGAGGTCGCGGATGCCGCCGCCGAGCTGGACCGGAATCTCGCTGCCGACCTCGCGCAGGATGCTCTTGATTGCGGGTTCGTTGACCGGCTTGCCGGCGAACGCACCGTTCAGGTCCACCAGGTGCAAGCGGCGAGCACCGGCGTCGACCCAGCGTCTGGCCATCGCGGCGGGGTCCTCGCCAAATGTGGTGGAGACCTTCATGTCGCCTTGTTCGAGGCGAACGCAGTGGCCGTCCTTGAGGTCTATGGCTGGAATCAGCTGCATGGCTGTGGTGAGAGTTTGGGTTGAGAAAAGAGGTGAGGTCGATCGCCTAGGGTTTCCAGCCCAGGAAGTTGCGGTACAGGCGCAAGCCTTGGTCCGCGCTTTTCTCGGGATGGAACTGGGTGGCAAAAATGTTATCCCGCGCCACCGCGCAGGTAAAGCGTTCACCGTACTCGGTCAGGCCTGCACTGTGGCGTGGGTCCGACGGTGCGGTGTAGTAGCTGTGCACGAAATAGAAATAGCTGCCCTCAGGAACGCCTTCCCAGACCGGGTGTGGTGCGCCGCCCTGTGTTTGCGCGAACACCTGGTTCCAGCCCATCTGTGGCACCTTGTAGCGGCTGCCATCGGGCTGCAGTCGGCCGCTGAGCTGGAATCGTCGAACCTGGCCAGGGATCAAGCCCAGGCCCGGCGTGTCCTGCTCCTCGCTGTGGTCGAGCAGCATCTGCATGCCCACGCAGATGCCCATCAGCGGCTTGCTGGCGGCTACTTCCAGCACGGCCTGTTGCAGGCCGGACTCGCGCAGTTCGCGCATGCAGTCGCGCATCGCGCCTTGGCCGGGCAGCACCACGCGCTCGGCCGCCATCACCTCTTCGGGCGCGCGGGTGACGATCACCCGATAGCCCGATTCGGCCGCCACATGCATCACCGCCTGCGATACCGAGCGCAGGTTGCCCATGCCGTAATCGACGATGGCGACAGTTCGGGTCATGGTCGATGCCCGCACGGCCGCCGTTGGCCGGAGGCCAGCGGCCTCAGCCCGAAGGGCCTCGCGCCCGCTCTGCGGGCAGCGAACAAATTGAGCTTGGAGGCCATCACAGGCTGCCTTTGGTGGACGGGATCACGCCGGCCGACCGAGGGTCTGGCGTCAGCGCCATGCGCAGCGCGCGGCCGAAGGCCTTGAACACGGTCTCGGCCTGGTGGTGGGCGTTGTCGCCCTTGAGGTTGTCGATGTGCAGCGTGCACAGCGCGTGGTTGACGAAGCCTTGGAAGAACTCGTAGGTGAGCTGGGTGTCGAATTCGCCGACCATGCCGGCCTTGAAGTCAATCGACTGGTGCAGACCGGGCCGGCCCGAGAAATCGACCACCACGCGCGACAGTGCCTCATCCAGCGGCACATAGCTGTGGCCGTAGCGGGTGATGCCGCGCTTGTCGCCCACGGCTTGGGCCACCGCCATGCCCAGCGTGATGCCGACGTCTTCGACGGTGTGGTGGCCGTCGATGTGCAGGTCGCCCTGGCATTCGATGTCCAGGTCGATCAAGCCGTGGCGCGCCACCTGGTCGAGCATGTGGTCGAAGAAGCCGATGCCGGTGGCGAATTTGCCCTCGCCGCTGCCGTCGAGGTTCAGGCGCACCCGGATACGGGTCTCCTTGGTGTCACGGCTGACATCGGCGATTCTGTGTTGTATGGGGTCGGCAATGCGGTCCATGGCGGCTCTCGGTCAGTCGGGTTCAGAGGCTGGCGCGCAAGGCGGCCAGTGTCAAGCGATTTTCATCGGCGGTGCCGACCGTGATTCGCAGGCAATTGGCCAGCAACGGATGCAGTGCCGAGACGTTCTTGACCAGCACGCCGCGGGATTTCATACCGGCAAACGCAGACGCCGCATCGGGCACCCGCGCCAGGACCATGTTGGCCTGGCTGGGGTATGGGGTGACGCCAGGCATGTTGCTCAATGTGTTGAACATGCTCTCGCGCTCGTCGCGTATCCATCCTGCTTGGCGCGCGTACTCATCGACATGCTCGAGCGCAAACAAGCCAGCCTCGGCGTTGAGCACGCTGATGTTGAAAGGCGGCCGCAGCTTGTCGACCTCGTTTATCAGCTCGCTGCGGCCCATCATGTAACCGATGCGAACGCCGGCCAGACCGAACTTGCTCATCGTTCGCATCACCAGCACATGGGGGTGTTGGCGCATCAAGTCCATGCTGTCGCGGTCGGCAAAAGGCTGGTAGGCCTCGTCCATCACCACCAGACCTTGATGCCGTCCCACCGCCTCGACCAAGCGCGCGATCACCGCCTCATCCCACAGATTGGCGGTCGGGTTGTTCGGGTAGGCCAGGTAGAGCAGCGCGGGCTTGTGCTCTTCGATGGCCGCCAGCATCGGCGCCTCGTCGAGCTCGAAGTCGGCCGCCAATGGCACGCCGACAAAACCCACCCCTTGCAGGCTTGCCGACAAGCCGTACATCACGAAGCTGGGCAGCGGCGACATGAACACCGCGCCCGGCACGGCACAAGCCAGGCTCAGCAAGCTGATCAACTCGTCCGAGCCGTTGCCCAGCATCAGCGCGCAGCCCTCGGGCAGCCTCGCATGCGCCGCCAGTGCGGCCTTCAGGTCGTCACAACGCTCGGCCGGGTAACGGTTGATCGCCACCCGGCCCAGCCTATCCCCGAGTTCGCGCTGCAGCGCTTCGGGCAGGCGGTATGGGTTTTCCATCGTGTCGACCTTGACCAACCCCGCACTGGGTTGGACCGCATAGCCGTGCAGCCCTTGGATGTCGGGGCGTATCACGCGTTGCATGCAGGCTTGGAGCGGATTCATGGTGTCGCGTCTAGCCTTTCGGGCCCGACCAGGAAAGGGTTGAGGATTCGCACGCCGTCGATCTGCAGGTCGTGTGGCAGGTCTTCGCTCAGCAGCCACTCGCATCCCTGCTGCTGAGCGGCCGCCAGCACCAGCGCGTCAGGATGGTCGAAGCCAAAGCGGCTTTCGATCGCCCAGGCGGTCTCTACCGTGGCGTGGTCTATCGGCCAGGGCTGCCAGCGCTGGTAGCGACGCACCTCGGCACGGGCGTCGCCGGCAGGCATCGCGGGCTGCAGTCCGCGCGTGGCATTGGTGTAGAACTCGCTGAGCACCTGGGTGCTCAAGCGGCCGCAGCGGCGTGTCCATAGCGCGTCCAGCCAGTCGACCGCGCGCTGTTGCTTGGCAGCGTTCGCGCTGTCCTCGCTGTAGAGCAGCACGTTGCTGTCGACGAAGACCAGGCTCACCCCGGCCTCCGGCTGCCGTCGCGTTTTGGGTAAGGCGCACCGTCAGAGCGGTAGACTCGCTGGCGGTTTCGCCACTCGTTCATTGCTCGCTCATAGGCATCGTCGTGCCGCATCTTCTCTGCCAGCATCTGCCCCACGAGTCGAGACACGCTGGTGTTGCGCCGCGCAGCCTCCATCCGGGCCCATTCGGCGACGCTGTCTTCCATCGTGACGGTGACGTTCTTCATCCAGGGCCTCAAGATCAGCGGGTAGTTTACAACACAAACTTCGTGCGCCACGAACTTAGTGTGCTTATGATCCAATGTCCTGCGATGTACAGCCGGCGCTGCTATTTGATCACCGTCAGGTGCGGTTCAATGGCGGCCGGGTCGCTGAACCGATGACCCCAGAACCTTGCCAGAACTCTTCACATGCGCCTAAACCACTTGATGACTTGCGTTGCGCTGATCGCGGCAGCGTCCTTGATGGGCTGCGGTTCGCCGCCGCCGGCGATGCCTTTGCCCACTGTCGCTGCGGTAGACCTCGACCGTTACCTCGGCGCCTGGTACGAGATTGCCCTCGTGCCGAACCGGTTTCAGGCCCAATGCGTCGCCGACACCCAGGCTCGTTACCGACTCGACGGGGCGGACATCGAGGTCTTCAACCGCTGCCGCCAGGCTGACGGCTCGGTGAGCGATGCCACGGGCGTGGCCAAGGTCGTTCCCGGCAGCGGCAACGCCAAACTGCGGGTGAGTTTTTTTCGACCGTTCTATGGCGACTACTGGGTGCTCGCCTTGCCGGCCGATTACCGCTGGGTGTTGGTGGGCGAGCCAACCCGGCGCTATGGCTGGATCTTGTCTCGCACGCCACAGATGCTGCCGGCGGACCTGCAGGCGGCAATGGCTCAAGCTCAGGCGCTGGGCTACCAGCGCTCGGCTTTCAAGCTGACACCGCAGACGCAAGCCATGCCTTGAGTGGCGCTTGCGGACTCGCGCTCAGTTGCGCGTGCCTGGCACTGGCGTGGGCATTTGGTTGTTGTTCGGTACCACCTGCGGCATGACTTGCAGCGTGGCCGCAGGTGCGCGCGTCACACGCACCTTGCCGCCGTTGGTCACGATGATCACCGGGTCGCCGGGCTGCAAGTTCTCGCCGGTCTTGGCCTGAACAATGGCGCGGCGCTCGCCGTTGCGCAGCTGGACCATGATTTCTTGCGACTCTTCACGCGTGGCGTTGCGCTCGATCGCGTTGCCCGCAAGAGCGCCCGCCACCGCACCCAGCACGCCGCCGACTGCCGAGTCGCGCCGGCCGCCGATCGATGAGCCGGCGATGGCACCGACCACGCCGCCGGCCGTCGCACCCATGCCGCTCTGGCTGCCATCGATGGTGACGGCGCGAATGCTCAGCACGGTGGCATCGATCACGGTGGTCATGCGCTGTGCGTCGTGGCGGCTGACCACATCGGAGCGGCTGGTGGCGCAACCCGCCAGGGTGAAAGTCAGACCGGTGGCGATGGCCAGGGCAATTGAAGAACGAAGCATGGCATTTCCTTGAGTAGTTGCTGTTGACAACGGCAAATCCACTCCTGCCGTTGACCTGACGGATTCGATCACGGGCCGGTTTGGTGGGTTCCCCATTGGCTGTGGGCTTGTTGTGAAGTTGCGTAAATGTCTGGCATTCATCGGTTGAGCAGGACGTCGACCTCGGAAACCGGCGCCGCCTGGTGGCCCCAGGACGCGCGCAACCAAGTCGTCAGCGCCGCAAGGTCGGCGTGCGGGAGGTCGAAAGCTGGCATGCCGTATGGCCGCGGATTGCCGTCGGTGGCCGGTGGAAAGCCGCCAGCAGTGATGGCTTGCAGCAGGTTGCGCGGGTTGGCCATCGTCACGCTGCGGTTGCCTGCCAGTGCCGGGTATTGTCCCGGCGCGCCCTGGCCCTGGGCGCCGTGGCAATCGGCGCAATGGCTGGCGTAGAGGTCCTCGCCTCGCGTCATCGTGGCGGCCGGCGGACTGGCAGCGAGCTTCCGTGGTCGATGCTGTGCCGATGAAATCGACTGCAGGTACTCGGCCATGGCGCGCAGATCTGCGATGGACAGGTGCTGGGTGCTGCCGGCCACCACCTCGGCCATCGGTCCCATCACCGCGGCGCGTCGCGACACGCCGGTCTTCAGAAGCTGCACCAACTCGGCCTCCGACCCTTCGGTGACCCCGGCTTCGCCTGGATCGGCCAATGACGGCGCGTACCAGTTCTGTGCCGGCAGCTTGCTGCCGGCGTCGGCGTTGGCCAATCCCGCGCTGGCGCCCAGAAGATTGCGGTTGGCGTGGCAGGCGCTGCAGTGACCGAGGCCGTTGACCAGGTAAGCGCCACGGTTCCAGGTATTGCTCTGATCGGCGCGCGGCTCGAATTCGCTGGGGCTGAAGAACAGCGCTCGCCACAGCGCGAGTGCGGCCTGGCTGCTGTAAGGCCAGCGCAGCGCATGGCCGATCGGTGCCAGGGTCACTGCAGGCAGGCTGCGCAAGTAGGCCAGCAAGTCGTCGGTGTCGGCGCGGCTGACCAAGCTGTAGTTTGGGTACGGAAAAACCGGGTAGAGCAGGCGGCCGTCGCGTGACCGGCCATGGTGCATCGCGCGCCAGAATTCGTCAGCCGTCCAGCGGCCCAGGCCGGTCGATGGGTCAGGCGTGAGGTTGCCCGAGTAGACCGTGCCAAAAGGCGTTGCGATGCCTCGTCCACCGGCATAGGGCGCACCGCCACGCGAGGTGTGGCAGGCCGCGCAGTTGCCTGCGCGTGCCAGATAGGCGCCGCGCGAGATCTGTTCGGCGTTGGTGTTGGCGTTGGTGCTGCGGGTCTGCGGGTCGGGCCGCATGGCGACCTCGCCCTGCAGGTTGCGCCACGCCACCCAGGCTGCCAGGCCCGCGAGCAAGATCACCGTGGCCAAACCGGCCTTCAGGCGCCGATTCATCGGCTGGGCTGGCTGACGCTGCCGCAGGCCAGCGGTGTTGGGCCGGGGTCTGGCTTGCCGGCCCGCAATCCCGGCGCGATGGGCTGCGCTGCTAGCCAACTGGCGACAGCGCTGGCGTCCTCGGCGCCCAGGCGGCGGCTGATGTCGGCCATGCAGTCGGGTTCGATCGCATGGCGTTTGCCGGTCTGCCAGGCGCCGATCTGGCCGATCAGGTAGTCCCGTGGCAGGCCGAGCAATCCTGGCACTGCAGGCAGCGTGCCTGCCAGCGCTGCGCCGTGGCAGGCTGTGCAGGCAGGCAGTCGGCGACTGGCGTCGCCGCGCCGAACCAGGGTTTCACCGCGCGCCATCACGTCGGCCGTCGCGCTGCCTGACGGCATCGCGGCTTGAGGCAGGTCGAGTGCGGCGAAGTAGGCCGCCATCTCGCGCAGGTAGTCGTCGCGCTGGTGGACCAGCAATCCGGCCATGGCGGCATTGCTGCGTCTGCCGTCGCGGAAATTGAGAAGTTGGTGGTACAGATAGTCTGCAGGTTTGCCGGCGATGCGCGGCAGGTAGCCTTCGCGGCTGGCGCGGCCCTCGGCGCCATGGCAGGCGGTGCAGGGCTGGAGCCGCTGGGCCAGGGTGTCGGGTGCCGTCGCCGCGCCGGGCAATGCGAAGGCGGTCCCGGCCAAGGCTTGAATCAACAGACAAGCCAGGCTGACCAGTGCCAAGCTGCGTCGCGAGTTCAATCGTGCAGCCGGCTGTAGCGTGGCACGCTGGCCAGCAAGAACTCCATCTGGTCGGCGACGATACGGCGGCCGCGCAGGATCATGTCCTCGTGCAGGCTGGGTGTGTAGGGCAGGTAGAGCAGGCTCATGTTCGATTCTTCAGGCAGTCGGTTGCCTTTGCGGCCGTTGCAGGCACGGCAGGCGGTGATGCAGTTCATCCAGCTGTCTCGCCCGCCTCGAGAGCTGGGGATGATGTGTTCGCGGGTCAGCAGGTCGAAAGCAAAGTGGCCGCCGCAGTAGGCGCAGACCTGCCGGTCGCGGGTGAAGAGCTTGGGGTTGGTCAAGGCCGGCGCCACCCGCCAGGCTCGGCTCGGGACAGTGCCGCGCACGGCGATGATGGGGTGCACCTCGATGCGCGACGGCAATCCGGTTCTGCGCTGGATGCCGCCGCGCAGAACCTGGCAGGGGCTGCCCACGGTCCAGGCCACACCGTCGCAAGCGTAAAGAATCGCCGCTTGTCGCGGTGCAATCCACGCTTGCGGGCGTCCGGACAGATCGAGCTGCAATACGTCCACGGAACGAAACCTCCATTCGGTTGCCCTGAGCGTACTGCATATTGTGTGACGAATTCGCCTCGAGCGCGGTTCGTTCGCAGTCGCAGCTTGGCTGCTTGCAGCTGTTGCGGCACTCTCTGGCCTGCGCTTCATGTCGATTTCGGCTTCGATTCGCCGGGCCAGGTTTCGCCAATAGTCTGCGACGCCTAAAAATATCCTGGCGTTGGTCCAGCACAACCCGCTGTTAGCCTGCAAAATAGCACGATCGTTCGTTCCATTTTCCACCGTGACCGCCACGCCACTGCCTGCATTGCCCAAGCTATCGCCAACACGTCCTGTCTCGCGGGTTCTGCACAAAGGCCAGCAGACCCGCGCGGTGATCCTGGATGCGGCGCTGGGTCTGGCCTCGCACATGGGATTGGAAGGCTTGTCGATCGGTGCGCTGGCCGATGTCACGCAGATGAGCAAGTCGGGCGTGTTTGCCCATTTCGGCTCGCGCGAGGAGTTGCAGATCGCGGTGATCCGCGAATACCACGCACGCTTCGAGGAAGAGGTGTTTTTCCCTGCGGTCAGCGAGGCCCGTGGACTGCCGCGGCTGCGAGCGCTGTTCGATCGCTGGGTGCGGCGGGTGTCGGTGGAACTGGACTCGGGCTGCATCTACATCAGCGGTGCTGTCGAGTTTGACGACCGTCCCGGACCGGTGCGCGACGCATTGGCGTCCATGGTGCTGGCTTGGCAGTCAGCGCTGGAGCGCGCGATCAGCCTGTCGGTGGATGCCGGTCACCTGCGGCCTGACACCGATTCGCTGCAGATCTTGTTCGAACTCCACGGCCTGATCCTGGCCTTGCATCACGATGCTCGCTTTTTGCGCCAACCCGGCGCGATCGATCGTGCCCGCCGTGGTTTCGACCGAATCCTGGACGCCTGCTTGGTGGTCGATCCAGCCACTGTCCCGCGCATCGCAGCGCGCTGACCTTTCTTGCCGGCTGTGCCGGTTGTCCCTCCTGGAGCACTTCTCATGCCTTCCTACCATCCGCCCATTCGTGACATGCAGTTCTTGCTGCACGAGGTTTTCGGCGCTGTGGCAACGCTCAAGGGCTTGCCTGCACATGCCGAGACCGATGCCGACACGCTCAACGCCGTGCTCGAGGAGGGCGGCAAGTTCGCGTCCCAGGTGACCGCCCCGCTCAACCTGTCGGGTGACGCAGAGGGCTGCACACTGGACCAGCACAGTCACGAGGTGCGTGCGCCGCAAGGCTTCAAACAGGCTTATGAGCAGTATGTGGCTGGTGGCTGGCCGTCGCTGAGCTGTGACCCGGTCTACGGCGGCCAGGGACTGCCGCTGGTGCTCAACCAGTGCATCTACGAGATGCTGAATTCGGCCAACCAAGCCTGGACCATGTACCCAGGCTTGTCGCACGGTGCTTACGAAGCCTTGCATGCTCACGGTACGCCGGCTCAAAAAGCGGTCTACCTGCCGCGGCTGACCAGCGGCGAATGGACCGGCACGATGTGCCTGACCGAGCCCCATTGCGGCACTGACCTGGGCTTGCTGCGCAGCAAGGCCGAGCCGATCGCCGACGGTGCTGCCGAACCGAGCTTTCGCATCAGCGGCGAGAAGATCTTCATCAGCGCCGGGGAACACGACCTGGCCGCGAACATCGTCCACCTGGTGCTGGCCAGGCTGCCCGATGCGCCAGCCGGCAGCAAGGGCATCTCGCTGTTCGTGGTGCCGAAGTTCTTGGTCAATGCCGACGGCAGTCTGGGCGTTCGCAACCCGATTTTCTGCAGCGGCCTCGAGCACAAGATGGGCATTCATGGCAATGCCACCTGTCAAATGCGGCTGGATGGCGCTGTCGGCACGCTGGTCGGTGCGCCGCACAAGGGCTTGGCGGCGATGTTCGTGATGATGAACGCGGCCCGGTTGGGCGTCGGCACGCAGTCACTGGGACTGACCGAGGTGGCCTACCAAAACGCGGTGGCCTATGCCCGGGACAGGATCCAGATGCGTTCGCTGTCGGGCACCAAGGCGCCCAATTTGGCCGCAGACCCGATCATCGTCCATCCGGACGTTCGCAAGATGCTGCTGACCGCGCGTGCCTACGCCGAAGGCGGCCGCGCGATGCTGATGTTCACCGCACTGCAGCTTGATGTGCTGGTCTCGTCCGACGACGAGCAAGAGAAGAAGGAGGCCGACGACACCGTGGCCTTGCTCACCCCCATCATCAAGGCATTCATCACCGACAACGGCTGGATCGCGACCTCGGCTTGCATGCAGGTCTTCGGTGGCCACGGCTACATCCACGGCTCGGGCATGGAGCAGTTCGTTCGCGACGCGCGGATCAACATGATTTACGAGGGCACCAACACGATCCAGTCGCTAGACCTGCTGGGGCGCAAGGTGCTGGGCGACAACGGCGCGAAGCTGAAGAAGTTCGGCCAACGCATCGCCGAATTCGTCGAGGAGGAGGGCGTCAGCGAAGCGATGCAGGAGTTCGTCAACCCGCTGGCCGACCTGGGTGACAAGCTGACCAAGCTGACCACCGAAATCGGCATGAAGGCCTTTGGCAATGCCGACGAGGTCGGCGCAGCGGCGGTCGATTACCTGCGCGTTGTCGGTCACCTGTGCTTTGCCTATTTCTGGGCCAGGATGGCCAAGATTGCGCTGGATCAGCAGGGTTCAGGCGATCCGTTCTACACCGCCAAGCTGGCCACCGCGCGTTTTTACTTCGCCAAGCTGCTGCCCGAGACCGCCGGCCTGATCCGCAGTGCGCGGTCTGGCGTGACGTCGCTGATGGCGATGGACGAGGCCTTGTTCTGAACAACACCAGGAGATTTCTATGATTCACAAGACTTTGATCGCCCTGGCGCTGGCCGCTGCCGCCGGTGCTTCACAGGCCCAAGCCACGCCGGTGGGCTTGTGGAAGACCATCGCCGACGACGGCAAGACCGAGAAGTCTGTGGTTCGCATCGCCGAGTCGGCTGGCGTGGTCAACGGCCGGGTCGAGAAGATCCTTGACCCGGCCAAAGCAGCCAGCTTGTGCGAGGAGTGCAGCGACGATCGCAAGGGCCAGCCGGTGGCCGGCATGACCATCATCCGCGGCGCGAAGAAAGGCGACGACGGCGTCTGGGTCGGCGGCGACATCCTCGACCCGAACAACGGCAAGGTCTACAAGCTGCGCTTGAAGCCGGTGGAAGGCGGCAAGAAGCTGGAGGTTCGCGGATACCTGGGCATGCCAATGCTGGGTCGCACCCAGACCTGGATCCGGGTCGAGTGAGCCGTGACATCTGTACTGAATTCACTGGAGTCAACATGAACCGTTTCAACGTGCGCAAGGTGGCCGTTCTGGGCGCCGGCGTGATGGGCGCGCAGATCGCCGCCCATCTGGTCAATCTGCGGGTGCCGGTGTTGCTGTTCGACCTGGCGGCCAAAGAGGGTCCCAAGAACAGCATCGTGCTCAAGGCCTTGGATGGGCTGAAAAAGCTCAAGCCTTCACCGATCGGTGTGGCGAGTGACCTGGCCTTGATCCAGCCCGCCAACTACGAGGAGAACCTCGACCTGCTGGCGGGTTGTGACTTGGTGATCGAGGCGATCGCCGAACGCTTGGACTGGAAGCGCGATCTCTACACCCTGGTCGCGCCGCACATCGCGGCGCACGCGATCGTTGCCAGCAACACCTCGGGCTTGTCGATCACCGCGCTGTCAGCGGTGATGCCCGAAGCCTTGAAGCCGCGCTTTTGCGGCATCCACTTCTTCAACCCGCCGCGTTACATGCAACTGGTTGAGTTGATTCCGACCGCCGGCACTGATCCAGCGATCCTCGATCAGCTCGAGACCTTTGTCACCCGCGGTCTGGGCAAGAGTGTGGTTCGCGCCAAGGACACACCCAACTTCGTCGCCAACCGCATCGGCACCGCTGGCATGCTGGCCACATTTGTCGAAGCGGATCGCTTCGGCCTGGCTTACGACGTGGTCGACGACCTGACCGGCAAGAAGCTCGGCCGAGCCAGCTCGGGCACTTTCCGCACCGCCGACGTGGTCGGCCTCGACACTTTGGCCCATGTGGTCAAGACGCTGCAGGACAAGCTGCAGGACGATCCCTTCCATGCCAGCTATGCCACGCCTGCGGCGCTGGCCGCGCTGATCGCCGCTGGTGCACTGGGCCAGAAGGCCAAAGCCGGCTTTTTCAAGAAGGTCGGCAAGGATGTGCTTCGTTTCGACCCGGCCAAGGGTGACTATGTGCCCGCTGGCGGCAAGGCTGATGCGCTGATCGACCGCATTCTGAAAAAACCGGCGGCCGAGCGCCTGAAGCTGCTGCGAGAGTCCAGCAACCCGCAGGCCCAGTTCCTGTGGGCGATCCTGCGCAACGGTTTCCATTACGCGGCGGTGCACCTGTCCGAAGTGGCCGATTCGGCGCGCGATGTCGACCTGGCGATGCGCTGGGGCTTCGGCATGAAGCAGGGCGTGTTCGAACTCTGGCAAGAGGCAGGCTGGCAGCAGGTGGCAGCTTGGGTGAAGGACGACATCGATGCTGGCAAGGCGCTGTGCAACGCGCCGCTGCCGGGCTGGGTGTTTGACGGACGCACGGGCGTGCACACCCCCGAAGGCTCATGGAGCGCGGCGCTGGGCAAGACCATCCCCCGCTCGACGTTGCCGGTGTACGCGCGTCAGCGTTTCCCCGAGATGCTGCTGGGCGAGGGCGCCCAGTCGGCGATCAATGCCGGCACCGAGATCTACAAGAACGACGAGATCCGGCTCTGGACACTGGACGGCGAGGTGCTGATCGCCAGCATCACCAGCAAGATGCACCTGATCGGCCCTGGCGTGATGGAGGGGCTGCTGAAGGCGGTCGAGTTGGCGGAAAGCGGCTATGACGGCTTGGTGATCTGGTCGCCCGACGAACCCTTCTCGGCTGGTGCCAACCTGGAGGCCATGCTGCCGACCTTCATGAAGCTGGGTGCCAAAGGCATAGAGCCCGAGATCAAGAAGCTGCAGGACGCGCTGCTGCGAATGCGTTACGCCGCGGTGCCGACCGTGGCGGCGATGCGTGGCCTGGCGTTGGGCGGTGGCTGCGAGATCGCGCTGCACTGCGCCAAGCGTGTCGCCCACCTGGAATGCTATGTCGGATTGGTGGAAGTGGGCGTGGGGCTGATCCCCGGCGGCGGCGGCCTGACCTACATCGCCCGCCGCGCCGCCGAGAACGCTGCGGCCGCCAACAGCACCGACTTGCTGGCCTTCGTCAAGGACGGTTTCCAGGCTGCAGCGACGGCCAAGGTGGGCACCAGCGCGCTGGAAAGCCGACAGATCGGCTACTTGCTCGACAGCGATGTGGTCGTGGCGCACAAGGACGAGTTGCTGTTCGTCGCGATCGCTCAGGTCAAGGCGATGGCGGCGAGCAACTGGCGCGCGCCGATCAAGCCCTTGTTTTCGGTGGCAGGACGCTCGGGTATCGCCACCATCAAGGCCCAGTTGGTGGGCATGCGCGACGGTCAGTTCATCAGCGCGCATGACTTCCACATCGCCAGCCTGATCGCCGACGTGGTTTGCGGTGGCGAGGTCGAGGGCGGCTCGCTGGTGAGCGAGGAGTACCTGATGGCGCTGGAGCGCAAACACTTCTGCTCGCTGCTGGAGCACCCGAAATCGCAGGAACGGATCATGGGTTTGCTACAGACCGGCAAGCCGGTTCGGAACTGATGAAGCGATTTGACGAAACGGCGGCGCGAACGCCAGGCTTCGTTGGGCGGTGCTCGAAATCCTCACGTAGCGCTGCTACGTTCCGGTTCCTGCGCTCCGTCCGCCTAGTCTGACGCCCGCTCGTGACGCTTCCTCAACACCGAACTCCGTGCATTTTTGACCATTGGTCAATTCGAAGGATCAGCTATGAGCAAACAACTGCAAGACGCCTACATCGTCGCCGCCAGCCGCACGCCTATCGGCAAGTCGCACCGCGGTTTCTTCCGCAACACCCGACCTGACGACCTGTTGGTCGCGGCGATTCAGGCCGCGCTGAGGCAGGTGCCGGAGCTCGACCCTGCAGCGATCGAAGACGCGATCGTCGGCTGCGCGATGCCCGAGGGCGAACAGGGCATGAACATGGCCCGCGTGGCCGCGCTCTTGGCCGGTTTGCCCAACTCGGTGGGCGGCATCACCGTCAACCGCTTTTGCGCCTCGGGCCTGAGCGCGGTGCAGATGGCTGCCGACCGCATCCGCGTCGGCGAGGCCGACGTGATGATCGCCGCCGGCGCCGAGAGCATGAGCATGGTGCCGATGTCGGGCAACAAACCCTCGTTCAACCTGGCGGTGTTTGCGCGTGACGAGAACATCGGCATCGCCTACGGCATGGGACTGACGGCTGAAAAAGTGGCGATGCAGTGGAAGGTCAGCCGCGAGGCCCAGGACGAGTTCGCGCTGCAGAGCCATTTGAAGGCCTTGGCGGCGCAGCAGGCCGGCGCCTTTGCCGACGAGATCACCCCTGTGCAGGTGGTCGAGCGCAGGCCCAACCTGGCCACCGGCGAGGTCAACATCCAGGCACGCACTGTCAGCCTGGACGAGGGCCCACGCGCCGAAACCACGCTGGCTGCGCTGGCCAAACTGCGCGCCGTGTTCGCTGCCAAGGGCTCGGTGACGGCCGGCAACAGCTCGCAGACCAGCGACGGCGCGGGTTGCCTGATCCTGGCCAGCGAGAGTGCGGTCAAGCGCTTCGACTTGAAGCCGCTGGCGCGCTTCGTCAGCTTTGCCTCGCGCGGTGTGCCGCCCGAGCTGATGGGCATAGGCCCGATCGAGGCCATCCCTGCGGCGCTGAAGAGCGCCGGGCTGAGCCTGGCCGACATGGGTTGGATCGAGCTGAACGAGGCCTTCGCGGCGCAGGCGCTGGCGGTGATCAACACGCTGGGCCTGAACCCGGAGGTCGTCAACCCGATGGGTGGCGCTATTGCGCTCGGCCACCCGCTGGGCGCCACGGGCGCGATCCGCGCCGCCACCGTGGTGCATGCGCTGCGCCGTCACAAGCTGAAGTACGGCATGGTCACGATGTGCGTGGGCACCGGCCAGGGTGCGGCCGGTATCTTCGAGCGGGTCTGATCCAATTGGCGCAACCATTCCAGGAAACACCATGACCATCAAGACCGCCACCCTCAACGGCGTGGCAACGATCGAGATCGCCCGGCCCGAGAAAAAGAACGCGCTGACCCAGGCGATGTACAGCGCGATGGCCGAGGCCTTGATCGCTGCCAATTCGGACGCGGCGGTGCGCGCGGTGCTGATCACCGGCCAGCCGGGCTGCTTCACCTCGGGCAACGACATCGAGGACTTCATGCAGCGCCCGCCGGGCCAGGACGGCGAGCAGCCGCCAGTGGCGCGCTTCATGCACGCCTTGCTGCAATGCGAGAAGCCGGTGGTGGCGGCAGTCACCGGTGCTGCGGTGGGCATAGGCACGACGATGCTGCTGCACTGCGATCTGGTCTATGTCAGCGACGAGGCCCGATTGGCGATGCCGTTTGTCAGCCTAGGACTGGTGCCCGAATACGCCAGCAGCCTGCTGATTCCGGCGCTGCTGGGCCATGTCAAGGCGGCCGAGAAGCTGATGCTGGGCGAGCCGTTTTCCGGCAGCGACGCGGTCGATTGCGGCATCGCCAACGCGGTGCTGCCGGCCGGCGAGGTGGTCAACCATGCGCGCCGGATGGCCGAGCGCTTCAACGCCCTGCCGCCGAGTGCGGTGCGCGAGACCAAGCGCCTGATGCGTGCGCCGCAGCGGGCCCAGGTGCTGCAGGTGATGCAGGCCGAGGGCGAGTTGTTCGCCCAGCGGTTGCGCAGTCCGGAGGCGATGGAAGCCTTCCAGGCTTTCTTCCAGAAGCGCAAGCCCGACTTCAGCAAGTTCTGAAATCGGACCCCAGAGCTGCGATGTCGCTGGCGCGTCACACCACCCTAGCGCTCAAGCTCGCGTTGTCCCCGCTGCTGCTGGCGCAGGCGCTGCAGACCCGTCGCAGATTACCTCGCTTGCCCGAGGCTGCGGGTCCACGCCGCGGCTGCGTCGGCGATGGCACTTTGCGGCTGGGCTTGCTGATCGTCGGCGACTCGTCCGCCGCTGGCGTGGGCGTGACCAGCCAGGACGACGCGCTGGCCGGTTGCTTGAGCCGGGCGCTGGCGCAGCGCCTGGGTTTGTCGGTGCACTGGCAGTTGTGCGCTCGCTCGGGCATCACCAGCGCCCAGGCGTGTGAACTGGTAGCTGAGGCCGATGCCGCCGATGTGGCGGTGGTGGTCACCGGGGTCAACGACGTCGTTGACCAGGTGCGACCGGCTACCGCAATAGCCGCGCGCGGGCAACTGGTCCAGGCCTTGGTTCAGCGCACGGGTGCGCGCCAGGTGGTGATGACGCCGGTGCCGCCGATGCACCGTTTCTCAGGCCTGCCGCAGCCGTTGCGCTGGGTGGCAGGGCGCGATGCGGCGGCGCATGAGCGCGCGCTGGCAGGCTGGGCTCAGGTGCAGCCGGGCGTCAGCCACCTGCGCTTTGACCTGCCGCTGGACGACCCCAGCATGCTGGCCCGCGACGGTTTTCATCCTGCTGCGCCGCTCTACCGGCTGTGGGGCGACGCGCTGGCCGAGCACATTGCCACGGCGGTTCGGCGTGGCATGTGAACGCGCACTGCGTTGGCGGCAGGCATGGCCCGATGCGCTGATCTTCAAGCACCGCCCGGATGATCCTGTGCAGTCTGGCCGCCGGACACCTTTCCAAATGACTTTCTACCGGCGCTAGACGTCCCTGCCTCATGCGCCATTCCGCCGCCGCCCACAGCCTGCCCACCCCTACCGTGCCGGGTGCCGCACGCACCGATTGGCAAACCCTGAACAAGCTGCTGCCCTATCTGTGGCGGTACCGCTGGCGGGTCGGTCTGGCGCTGGGCTTCCTGCTGCTGGCCAAGGTGGCCAATGTCGGCGTGCCGGTGCTGCTCAAGCACCTGGTCGATGCGCTAGCGCTCAAGCCCGGCGACATGCGCGCGGTGCTGGTCGTGCCGGCCGGGCTGCTGCTGGCCTACGCCGGCCTGCGCCTGTCGACCAGCCTGTTCACTGAATTGCGCGAGCTGGTGTTCGCCAAGGTGTCGTTTGGTGCCAGCAAGCAGATCGCGCTCGAGGTCTTCGGCCATCTGCATGCCTTGAGCCTGCGCTTTCACCTCGAGCGCCAGACCGGCGGCATGTCGCGCGACATCGAGCGCGGCACCCGGGCGCTGCAGTCGCTGGTGTCGTACTCGCTCTACACCATCGTGCCCACGCTGGTCGAGGTGACGCTGGTGCTGGGTTTTCTGGGCATCCGCTTCGACATGGGTTATGTCTGGATCACGCTGCTCGCGCTGAGCATCTACATCACCTTCACCGTGACGGTGACCGAATGGCGGGCGCGCTTCCGGCGTGAGATGAACGAGGCCGATTCCAAGGCCCACAGCCGTGCCATCGACGCGCTGTTGAACTACGAGACCGTCAAGTACTTCAACAACGAGGCTTTCGAGGCGCACCGCTACGACGAGGGGCTGGAGGCCTACCGTCAGGCCCAGGTCAAGAGCCAGAGCACGCTGTCGATGCTCAACACCGGCCAGCAATTGATCATCGCGCTCAGCCTGGTGGCGATGCTCTGGCGTGCCACCCAGGGCGTCGTCGAGGGACGGCTGACGCTGGGCGACTTGGTGATGGTCAACGCCTTCCTGATCCAGCTCTACATCCCGCTCAATTTTCTGGGTGTGCTCTACCGCGAGGTCAAGCAGAGCCTGACCGATCTGGACCGGATGTTCGTACTGCTCGAGCGCGAGCGCGAGGTCGCCGATGCCCTCGGCGCGCCGGACCTGACTGTGCGCGAGGGCAGTGTGCGCTTCGAGAACGTCAGCTTCGCCTACGATCCGTCGCGGCCCATCCTGCACGGTGTGAGCTTCGAGATCCCGGCCGGCAAGACCGTGGCGGTGGTGGGCGCCTCGGGTGCGGGCAAGAGCACCTTGGCGAGGCTGCTCTACCGTTTCTACGACGTGACCGGTGGGCGCATCACGCTCGACGGCCAGGACATCCGCTCGGTCACGCAAAACAGCTTGCGGCGGGCGATCGGCATCGTGCCGCAGGACACGGTGCTGTTCAATGACACCGTGGGCTACAACATCGGCTACGGCCGAACCGGCTCAACGACTGCGGATGTCGAGGCGGCGGCGCGCGCGGCGCACATCCACGACTTCATCGCCAGCACGCCCATGGGCTACGCGACGATGGTCGGTGAGCGCGGGCTGAAGCTGTCGGGCGGCGAGAAGCAGCGTGTGGCGATCGCCCGAACGCTGCTGAAGAACCCGCCGGTGCTGATCTTCGACGAGGCGACTTCGGCGCTTGACTCGGCCAACGAGCGCGCGATCCAGGCTGAGTTGAAGAGCGCGGCGCAGGGCAAGACGGCCTTGGTGATCGCGCACCGGTTGTCGACCGTGGCCGACGCGCACGAGATCGTGGTGCTCGATGGTGGCCGGGTCGCCGAGCGTGGGTCGCACGCCGCGCTGCTGGCCTTGGGTGGGCGTTACGCCGAGATGTGGCGGCTGCAGCAGTCGGCTGACACCGACGGCGACAAGCTCGGCGCTTGAGCCTCGACAGGCTGCTCGGAGGGCCTGCCCAGACCCTTAAACTGCTGCGGTGGAAACCAAATGGCTAGAAGACTTTGTCAGCTTGGCCGAGACCCGCAGCTTTTCGCGCTCGGCCCAGCTCAGGCATGTCACCCAGCCGGCGTTCTCGCGCCGTATCCAGGCGCTTGAGGCTTGGGCGGGTGTCGACCTGGTCGATCGTTCGTCGTATCCGACGCGCTTGACGTCGGCCGGCGAGACGCTGCACGGTCAGTCGCTCGAAATACTGGGAGCGCTGCAATTGGCGCGCAATCTGATGCGCTCGCACCGCGCCAGCGGCCAGGACGTGATCGAGTTCGCGATCCCGCACACACTGGCCTTCACCTTTTTCCCGCATTGGTTGATGGGCTTGCGCGGACGTCTTGACAGCGTCAAGACCCGTTTGATCGCCCTCAACGTCCACGATGCGGTGTTGCGGCTGACAGAAGGCGGCT
Organism: Bordetella parapertussis; assembly: GCA_945878355.1. Lineage (GTDB taxonomy): Bacteria > Pseudomonadota > Gammaproteobacteria > Burkholderiales > Burkholderiaceae_C > Pseudaquabacterium. Next base: position 265,642 of record CAMCTC010000001.1, read on the forward strand.
GCGATTTACTGATTGCCTACCACCATGCTTCGCAGCCGCTGCAGCTCAGCCCGGACCGCTACGAGATGCTCTCATTGGGCCACGAGGTGCTGGCGGCTTATGCCAAGGCAGACTCGCAGGGCCAACCGCTGTTTCGGCTTGGCGCGCTGGGGCCGCCGACACCGTTGCTGGGCTATGCCTCGGGCGCTTACATGGGTCACATGGTCGAGCAGATCATCCGCCAGATGGTGCTAGCGCCTTCGCTTGAGACCATCTACGAGACCGACATGGCCGAAGGCCTGAAAGCGATGGCGTTGGAAGGCCATGGCTTGGCATTCCTGCCAGCCAGTTCGGTCCGGCAGGAGCTCAAGAGCGGCCGCCTGGTCTGTGCCGCGCCGCTTGGCGTTGGCGAGCTGACGATGGAAGTGCGCATCTATCGCGAGCGGCCAGAACTGTCGCGCCACAAGAAGGCTGCGGCACAGGCTTTGTGGGCGTTCCTGCAGCAAGGCCGTTGAATCGGGCGGCCCGGGCTTGCCAATGGTGCATGGTGCCCATCGGATGTGCGCTCTATGGCATCGCGCCCGGCGCTGAGACTTCCTCGGCTGGAACGATTTTTGCTGTCGTTGGGAGGGTATTGGCTGTGACCCCCGGACAAACCGGTATGTTCCCGGGTCAGGCGATCGACCTATACTTCTTGGCCTTCATCATCATGTCGCTGCGCCCCGATGCTCGGGGTGTTTTCTAGCATCACAACCACGAGATCATGACCATGACCAAGACTCCCCTGAAGACCGCGCTCGGCGCGTTGATTGCTCTGGGCGCGCTCGCAGCAACGCTGCCCGCGCAAGCCGGCAAAACCATCGACACCATCAAGCAACGCGGCCAACTGGTCTGCGGTGTCAACCCCAGCCTGCCTGGATTCTCGGCTGCTGACAGCCAGGGCAACTGGGCCGGCTTGGACGTCGATGTCTGCAAGGCCGTGGCAGCGACCCTGCTCAGCGATGCCAGCAAGATCAAGTGGGTGCCTTTGAATGCCGCTCAGCGCTTTGCTGCGCTGCAGGCCGGCGAGATCGACATCCTGTCGCGCAACACCACCTGGACGCTGACGCGCGACGCCTCCTTGGGTTTGCATTTCACCGGCACCACGTATTACGACGGCCAGGGTTTCATGGTCACCAAGAAGTCCAAGATCACCAGTGCCAAGCAGCTCAAGGGCGCCACGGTCTGCGTGCAGTCGGGCACCACCACCGAGAAGAACCTGACTGACTATTCCAAGGCCGCCGGCCTGAACATGAAGTCGGTCGTCTTCGAGACCCAGGAAGCCACCAACAAGGCTTACTTCTCAGGCCGCTGCCAGGCCTACACCACCGACGCTTCTGGCCTGGCCTCGGTGCGCAACAAGGAAGCTGGCAACCCCGAAGACCACGTGATCCTGCCTGAGCTGATCTCCAAAGAGCCGCTCGGGCCGGCGGTGCGCCGCGGTGACGACGAGTTCTTCGCGATCGTCAAGTGGGTCGTGTTCGCGCTGGTCGAGGCCGAGGAATACGGCATCACCCAGGCCAATGTCGACCAGATGAAGACCAGCACCGACCCGGTGGTGCAGCGCATCCTGGGCACCTCCGAGGACACCGGCAAGCTGCTGGGTCTTGACAAGGACTGGGCTTACCGCGCGATCAAGGCCACTGGCAACTACGGTGAGATCTTCGAGCGCAATGTCGGTCCGAAATCGGCCCTGAAACTGCCGCGCGGCGCCAACAACCTGTGGAACAAGGGCGGCTTCATGTACGCCCCGCCGGTGCGCTGATCGCCTGACAGCCTTCGGCGTTCGACCCGCATGACATCCTCATCCCCGCCGCCGAAGGCACGCAGTTTCAGCTGGCGCAGCAAGTCGTTCCGCAACCTGGTCTACCAGGTGATCGCGGTTGCGCTGGTGATCGCGCTGGGTGCCTATCTGATGCACAACACGCTGCAGAACATGCGTCTGCGCGGCATCCAGAGCGGCTTCGACTTCATCGCCCAGCCGGCGGGTTTCTCGATCGGCGAGTCGGTCGTGCCCTTCGATTCGGCCGAGAGCTATGGCAAGGCCTTTCTGGTCGGGCTGTCCAACACCTTGCGCGTGGCGATCATCGGCGTGGTGCTCGCGACCTTGCTGGGCACGCTGGTGGGCATCGGCCGGCTGTCGCACAACTTCCTGTTGCGCACGCTGTGCGGTGCTTATGTCGAGGTCTTCCGCAATGTGCCGCTGCTGCTGCAGTTGTTCATCTGGTACTTCGTGATGACCGAGTTGCTGCCGCCGATCGAGACCGCGATGCAGCCGGTGGCCGGCGTGTTCTTCAGCAAAAACGGCCTGCAGTACCCGATCCCGCTGTGGGCCAGTGGCCACTGGCTGACGCTGGCCGGGCTGGTGGTCGGTGGCGTCGGGGCCTGGGTCTGGGCCCGCGCTGCACGATCGCACCTCTTTGCCACGGGCTTGATCCGGCCTGTGTTCTGGCCCGGCCTGGGGATCGTGGTCGCTGGCGGCTTGCTGGGTTGGCTGGTCGGCGGTGCGCCGGGTGGCTTGGACATCCCAGAGAAGACCGAGCTCAACGTCGTGGGCGGCGGTGCGGTGACGCCCGAGTTCCTGACGATGCTGATTGGCCTGACGGTCTATACCGCGTCCTATATCGCCGAGATCGTTCGCGGCGGCATCCAGGCCGTGCCTTTCGGCCAGCATGAGGCGGCGGCGGCACTGGGTCTGTCGCGCCGAATGGAAGTCAGGCTGGTGCAGATGCCGCAAGCGCTGCGGGTGATCATCCCGCCGCTGACCAGCCAGTACCTGAACCTGACCAAGAACTCGTCGCTCGCGGTCGCGGTGGGTTACCCCGACCTGGTGTCGATCTCCAACACCTCGCTGAACCAGACCGGGCGGGCGATCGAGTGCATCGCGCTGGTGATGGCCTGCTACCTGACGCTGTCACTGCTGACGGCGGCTTTCATGAACGCCTACAACAAGCGCTCGCTGATCAAGGAGCGCTGACGCGAATGACCACGCTGTACCCGACGCCTGAGGCGATCAACTTCGAGCCGATCGCGAGCCGGTCGCCTCCGCGCGCTGCCCGCGGCCTGGCGGCATGGCTGCGCAGCAATTTGTTCGATGGCTGGCGCAACACGCTGGCCACGCTGGTGGTGCTGGCTTTGCTTGCGCTGGTGCTGCCGCATTTGCTGCAGTGGGCGCTGGTCAACGCGGTGTTCCGTCCCGACAACGCGGCCTGCCGGGCTGTTGCCGAGACCGGGGCCTGCTGGGGCGTGGTGGCCGAAAAATACCGTTTGATCCTTTTTGGCCGCTACCCGTATGCCGAGCAGTGGCGGCCTTTGGTGGCCTGCGCATTGCTGACGGGTTTGCTGGCAGCGAGTTGCTACCGACCTTTCTGGCGGCGTGGCCTGCTGCTGGCCTGGGTCATCGTCGTCGGCGTATTTTTCGCGCTGATGCTCGGCGGCTTGTTCGGGCTCAGCTCGGTCGAGACCGGGCGCTGGGGCGGTTTCCCGCTGACACTGCTGCTGTCGACGATCAGCCTGATGCTGGCCTTTCCGCTGGCGGTGCTGGTGGCGCTGGGCCGGCAGTCTCGCATGCCCGGCATCCGCACGCTGTGTGTGCTCTACGTCGAGTTGATCCGCGGCGTGCCGCTGATCTCGGTGCTGTTCATGGCCTCGTTCATGTTTCCGCTGTTCATGCCCCAGGGCACGACGATCGACGTGTTGCTGCGGGTGCTGGTGGGCATGACACTGTTCACCGCGGCTTACCTGGCCGAGGTGGTGCGCGGCGGCCTGCAGGCACTGCCCAAGGGCCAGCTTGAGGCGGCGCAGTCGCTTGGACTGTCCGACTGGCAGGCCACGCGGATGATCGTGCTGCCGCAGGCGCTGCGGCTGGTCGTGCCGGCGATCATGAACACCTTCATCGGCGCGTTCAAAGACACCTCGCTGGTGACGATCGTCAGCCTCTACGACCTGACGGGTGCGCTGCAACTCGCGCTGGGCGACGCCAACTGGCGCAAGTTCTTCCTCGAAGGCCAGCTGTTCGTTGCGGCGATCTACTTCGTCTTCTGCTTTGCGATGTCGCGCTACAGCCAGTGGATAGAGCGCCACCTCAACACCGGCACCCGTCGCCAATGAGGGCGCTGTGGCGCCTGCCAAGCCATGAGCATTGAGAAAAACACCCGAGCGCCATGAACCAGCAAACTCCCATCATCGAATTCAAGGGCGTCAACAAGTGGTTCGGTGAGTTCCACGTGTTGCGCGACATCAACCTGAGCGTGGCGCGCGGCGAGCGCATCGTGATCTGTGGCCCTTCGGGATCGGGCAAGTCGACGCTGATACGCTGTATCAATCGGCTCGAGGAGCACCAGCAGGGCGAGTTGATCGTCGACGGCACCGAACTCAGCGACGACCTCAAGGCGATCGAAAAAGTGCGCAAAGACGTCGGCATGGTGTTCCAGCAGTTCAACCTGTTTCCCCACCTGACGGTGCTGGAAAACCTGACGCTCGCGCCGATCTGGGTCGGCAAGCTGCCCAAGGCCGAGGCCGAAGAGCGTGCGATGCAGCAACTCAAGCGCGTTCGCATCTCCGAGCAGGCGCTGAAGTACCCGTTGCAGCTCTCGGGCGGCCAGCAGCAGCGCGTGGCGATCGCCAGGGCACTGTGCTTGACGCCCAAGATCATGCTGTTTGATGAACCGACTTCGGCGCTCGACCCCGAGATGATCCAGGAAGTGCTCGACGTGATGGTCGAGCTCGCGGGCCAGGGCATCACGATGCTGTGCGTCACGCACGAGATGTCGTTTGCCAAAGCGGTGGCCAACCGGGTGATTTTCATGGACCAGGGCCAGATCATCGAGCAGGCGCCGCCTCACGAGTTCTTCGACAACCCGAAGAACGAGCGGACCCGCGACTTCCTGTCCAAGATCCTGACGCACTGAGCGCCATGCTGGCGATCGACCGGCTGGCGCTGGCCTCGCCCGGCGATGCGCAGCCCAGGCCGCACGACAACTGCTACTGGCTGCTGCCCGGGCGGATGCTGGCCGGTGAGTACCCCGGGTTGACCGACCCGCAGCAGCAGTCGTGCAGGCTGGAGGCGATGGTTGGCGCCGGTGTGCGCTGTGTCGTCGACCTGACCGACCCGTCTGAGGGCTTGCCGCCGTATGCCGACGCACTGCGTGCAACAGCACAGGGGGCGGCGATCCAGTGCCAGCGCTTCCCGATCGAAGACTTCTCGGTGCCCGAGGCGACGACGATGCGTTGCATCCTCGATGCGATCGACGCCTCGCTGAACGCAGGCGACACCGTCTACCTGCACTGCCACGGCGGCATCGGCCGCACTGGCACGGTGGTCGGCTGCTGGCTTGTCGAGCGAGGCTTCACGCCGGCACAGGCGCTGGCGCTGATCGCCGCCAAGTGGCAGGTGATGGCCAAGCGGCAACAGTCACCCGAATCGCCCGAAACCGCCGAGCAGCGCGAGTTCATCGCCGCTTGGGCCCTCGCCTCGCCTGTCCAACGCAGCCTGTGAAAATCAAGCCATGACCCAGACCGACCAAGCCCTCGACACCCTGACGATCACCCGCCCCGACGACTGGCACCTGCATGTGCGCGATGGTGCGGCGATGGCCGCAGTGGTGCCGGCCACCGCCCGCCAGTTTGCGCGCGCGATCATCATGCCCAATCTGCGCCCGCCGATCACCAGCACCGCCGCGGCGATGGCCTACCGCGACCGCATCGTTGCCGCGGTACCGCCAGGTCTGGATTTCACGCCCTTGATGACGCTGTACCTGACCGACCACTTGGCCGTCGACGAGATAGCCCGCGCGAGAGAGGCCGGTGTGGTTGCGGCCAAGCTCTACCCGGCGGGCGCCACGACGCACAGCGACGCCGGTGTCACCGACATCCGCCACACCTACCCGGTGCTCGAAGCGATGCAACGCGCCGGCCTGCTGCTGCTGGTGCATGGCGAGGTGACCGACCCGGCGGTCGACATCTTCGACCGTGAAGCGGTGTTCATCGACCGGGTGATGCAGCCGCTGCGGCGCGACTTTCCGGAGCTCAAGGTCGTGTTCGAGCACATCACGACGCAGGAGGCTGCGCAGTATGTGGCGCAGGCCGGGCACCACACCGCCGCCACCATCACTGCGCACCACCTGCTCTACAACCGCAACGCGATTTTCATGGGCGGCCTGCGCCCACACTACTACTGCCTGCCAGTGCTCAAGCGCGAGTTGCACCGCCAGGCGCTGGTGGCTGCGGCCACCTCGGGTTCAGACCGCTTCTTCTTGGGCACCGACAGCGCGCCGCATGCGGCCGTGTTGAAAGAGGCGTCGGTCTGCGGCGCTGGTTGCTACACCGCTTTGAGCGCTCTCGAGCTCTACGCCGAGGCTTTCGACGCTGTCGGTGCGATCGACAAGCTCGAAGGCTTTGCCAGCCACCATGGCCCGGCTTTCTACGGCTTGCCTCGCAACCGCGGCCAGCTGACGCTGGCGCGCCAGCCCTGGGTGCTGCCCGAGGCCGTGGCGTTTGGCGACGCGCAGCTCAAGCCCTTGCGTGGCGGCGAGACGCTGGCCTGGCGGCAGCTGGACTGAAGCGACTTGATGGTGGACTCACCATGAAAAACGGGCTGCCTAAGCAGCCCGTTTGACTGTCAAAGGGCGCGAAGCCCTTGACGGCTTACCAGGAGAAGCCCACGCCGGCGCTGCCGACGGCCTTGCCGCCGCTCGTGCCACCAACGCCGACCTTGACGACCACGTTCTCTTTGAATCGAGCGCTGAATCCAACAGCGATCGCCGACTCGCCGCCGTAGCTGCCGGCGCCGGCGCCCAGGCTGAAGGCCTTGCCCGGATCAACCTGCGGGATGCCTGCCAGCGCTGCGCTGCCCGCGATGCCGCGTGACAGCTCACGCTTGACCTCGGCCAACTGACCGACGTTGATCGCGTCGTTCAGCGCCACACCGTTGGCCACGCCGCTGATGATGCCGCCGACCTTCAGCGCGCCACCTATCGTCGCCGATCCGGCGATCGCTGCGTTGCCAGCCACCGACAGTGCGCCGCCGACGCTGCCGTTGCCCGTCGTCGTCAGCGTACCGGTCTTGATATCACCGGTGTTGGTGATGCCTGCCGTGGTGGTCGCGCCAGCCACCGTCAATGCGCCAGTGGTGCTGATCGCGCCGGTGTTGGCGATGCCGTTGGTGGTCGTCGCGCCCGCCACGCTGAACGATCCGACAACAGCAGAACCGCTCGCCGAGTTCACCGTCAAGCTGTTCGCGCCGGCCTGCAGCGCTGCACTGCTTAGCAACGCGGTGTTGCTGGTGCCAACAGCTGAATTCACGTTGCTGCCTGCGGCGTCTGTGGTGGTCTGGAACACTGTCGAGGTTGCGGTGGTCGCACCGCTGCCAGCGATCGTGATGCTCGAACCAGCCGGCGTCGTGCCCGCTGCTGAAACGTTGCCGTCCTGCAGGGTCAACGTGCCCGTGGCCGTGCCACCCTTGATCACTGTGCTCGTCGTCCCGGTGATGGTTGTCGTGCCTGCCGCACCGATGCCCGTGCTGGCAATACTGCTGGCACCAGCGCCAGAGATGGCCATCGTCGCGCCTGTGATCAGACCTGTGGCTGCATTGATATTGACCTTGCCGATGGTGGCATCACCAGCCACGGACAGAGCGCCGCCGACTGCTGCCGCACCCGTGGTGCTCAGCGTCGCAGTGCTGATCGCACCAGTGTTGGCGATGCCTGCGGTGGTGGTCTGGCCGGTCACGCCCAGTGTGCCCCCGACCGTCGCGTTGCCGGAAGCGGCCAAGGTGGTGGTGGTGGTGCCGCCGTTGGCTGCCAGGGCACCGGTCAGCGTGGTAGCGCCGGTGACAGCCAGCGTGCCGCTGTTGGTCATGTTGCCGGTGTTGGCCAGCAGACCGGTGTTGGCGATGCCTGCGGTGGTGGTCTGGCCGGTCACGCCGAGCGTGCCGCCGACTGTCGCATTGCCGGAGGCGGCCAAGGTGGCTGTGCTGACCGCGCCGCTGTTGGCGATGTTGCCGGTGTTGGTGATGCCAGTGGTCGTGCTGGCGCCGGTGACAGCCAGCGTGCCGCTGTTGGTCATGTTGCCGGTGTTGGCCAGCAGACCGGTGTTGGCGATGCCTGCGGTCGTGGTCTGGCCGGTCACACCCAGCGTGCCACCGACCGTCGCGTTGCCGGAAGCGGCCAAGGTGGTGGTGGTGGTGCCGCCGTTGGCTGCCAGGGCACCGGTCAGCGTGGTGGCGCCGGTGACAGCCAGCGTGCCGCTGTTGGTCATGTTGCCGGTGTTGGCCAGCAGGCCGGTGTTGGCTATGCCTGCGGTGGTGGTCTGGCCGGTCACGCCGAGCGTGCCGCCGACTGTCGCATTGCCGGAGGCGGCCAAGGTGGCGGTGCTGACCGCGCCGCTGTTGGCGATGTTGCCGGTGTTGGTGATGCCAGTGGTCGTGCTGGCGCCGGTGACACCCAGGGTGGTTGTGCTGACCGCGCCGGTGTTGGTGATGCCAGCGGTGGTGGACGCACCTGCAACTGCCAAGGTGCCGCCCACGGTCGTGTTGCCTGTCGCGGCGACAACCGCGAAGGTCGGGGTCTCGGTCAGCGTCAAAGCCATGTTCCCGCCGCCAGTCGTGCCCGACGTGGCGGTGCCGGTGATATTGCTGTAGGTGATGCCGGTCGTGTTGACGGCCGTCGATGAGCCCGTCACCGCGCCGCTCGTTGCGACG